>NZ_JBEYFS010000111.1:0-37318 GCF_040634475.1 Streptomyces sp. NPDC007095 | reverse complement strand
CTCTTCGGCGAGCAGGTCGAACCACTGCTGGGCGGGGTTCTGCGGCAGTACGTGCTCGACGGTGAGACGCGCTTTCGACCGGGCGCTGCTCGCCATCGAGGACACCGGCCGGGCCGCCCTGGAGGACCTGGAGCGCGTGCTCGGCGTGCTGCGCGAGGCCGGGCGCCCCGCGAGCGGCCGACCCACGCTGAGCGAGGCCGACCGTCTCCTGGAGTCGGCGCGCGGCTCGGGTGCGAAGGTCGACGCCGAGGTGACGGGTGCGTTGGAGACCGTGCCGGGACCGGTCTCCCGCGAGGGCTATCGCATCCTCCAGGAGTCCCTGACCAACGTGCTGCGCCACGCGGGGAGCGTGCCGGTGCGGGTCCGTATCGCGGTCGACGACGGCACTCTGGGCCTGGAGGTCCGCAATCCGCTGACGGCCGGGACAGCGGGGCCGGGCCGCGGCAGTGGCCTGCGGGGCATACGGGAGCGGGCGGCGCTGCTCGGCGGGCGGGCACGGACCGGGCCGGACGGGGGTGACTGGCAGGTACGGGTCGAGCTGCCGTTGCGCTGATCTACGCTGGCCGGATGCCGGTCACCGTTCTCCTCGTCGACGACGAACCGCTCGTCCGCGCGGGCCTGCGGGCCGTCCTGTCGGCGCAGCCCGACATCGAGGTCGTCGGAGAGGCGGCCGACGGCGCCGCGGTGATCCCGCTCGTGCGGCAGCTGCGGCCGGACGTCGTCGCCATGGACGTGCGCATGCCGCTCATGGACGGCATCGAGGCCACGCGCGCGGTCCTGCGGACCGTGAGCGATCCTCCGAAGATCCTCGTCGTGACCACGTTCGAGAACGACGAGTACGTCTACGAGGCGCTGCGCGCGGGTGCCGACGGTTTTCTGCTGAAACGGGCCAGGCCCGCCGAGATCGTGCACGCCGTACGGCTCGTCGCGGAGGGCGAGTCGCTGCTGTTCCCTGTGTCCGTACGGCAGTTGGCGGCCGAGTACGGGGGCAGCAGCGGGAATCCGGCGGCGCGGACGGCCATGGAACGGGCCGCCCTGACCGAGCGGGAGGCGGAGGTGCTGCGGCTGATGGCCCGGGGGCTGTCGAACGCGGAGATCGCCGGGCGGCTGGTCGTCGGGACCGAGACGGTCAAGTCGCACGTCAGCGCCGTACTGGCGAAGCTGGGGGCCCGGGACCGTACGCAGGCGGTCATCGCGGCGTACGAGTCGGGGTTCGTGGCCCCGGGCTGAAACGGCGGTCCAGCGGTGGCCGAAGCGACCGGTCGGTAGCAAAGGAGGTCCCCGGCTCTCGCCGGGGCGCGCCGCGCCGAGTACGATCCGGCCAACACGCGCACGAGCTGGGAGGACGGACGTTGGGGCGGTTGACCGGCGGGGACCCCTCTCTGCTGCGAAGGATCAATTCCGCGGTGGTGCTGCACGCGCTGCGTGCCACGGACTGCGCGACGCTGACCGAGATCACCCGGGTGACCGGGTTGTCCCGGCCCACGGTCGAGGGTGTCGTGGAAGGACTGATCGAGGCCGGGCTCGTGGTCGAGAAGGCGGCCGAGGAGGGTGCGGCACGGCGTCAGGGCCGTCCCGCGCGGCGGTTTCGGTTCCGGGCCGAGGCGGGCCATCTGCTGGGCCTGGAGATCGGTCCCCATCGCGTCGCCGGGCTCCTCGCCGATCTGGACGGCCGGGTGCTGGGCGCCATGTCCAAGGACGTGGACGAGACCGCGTCGGCGGACGAGCGGCTGGAACGGCTGCGCACGGCGGTCGCCGATCTGCTGCGCCGCGCGGGTGTCGCGCGCAGCTCCCTGCGGGCGGTCGGCGTGGGCAGCCCGGGGATCGTCGAGGCGGACGGCACCGTACGTCTGGGCACGGCGCTGCCGGAGTGGACGGGGCTGCGCCTGGGCGACCGACTGAACCGTTCCTTCAAATGCCCGGTGCTCGTCGAGAACGACGCCAACGCGGCGGCGGTCGCCGAGCACTGGAAGGGCTCGGCGACGGAGTCGGACGACGTGGTGTTCGTGCTGGCCGGGCTGAGTCCGGGGGCCGGTTCGCTGATCGGCGGGCGGCTGCACCGGGGATACGGGGGTGCCGCCGGGGAGATCGGGGCGCTCCATCTGCTCGGCCGCGGAGCCACTCCCGAGACACTGCTCTCGACCACGGACGAGCCCCTGCACCCGCTCGACGAGCAGGCCGTCGCCGAGGTCTTCGCGCTGGCCAAGGGCGGTGACCAGCGGGCCCGCGCGGCGGTCGACCGCTTCATCCAGCGTCTTGTGCACGACGTGGCTGCCCTCGTCCTCGCCCTCGACCCGGAACTGGTCGTCGTCGGCGGCTGGGCGGCCGGTCTGGACGGCGTACTGGAACCGCTGCGGCGCGAACTGGCGCGCTACTGTCTGCGCCCGCCCAAGGTGGCGCTCTCCCTGCTGGGCGAGGCGGCCGTCGCGACGGGCGCCCTGCGGCTGGCCCTCGATCATGTGGAGGAGCAGCTGTTCGCGGTGGAGGGGACCGTGACCGCACGCCGCTGACCGGCGGTCTCACGGACGCGGGAAGCCGGCCGCCGGCCCCACGGGCACGAAAAAGCCGTCACGCCCCGGAGTGTTCCGGGGCGTGACGGCTGAGACCTGGGGCGTGTCGCGCGGATCAGGCCTGGACCGCGGCTCAGGAGGCCCGGCGCTCGGGGTCGTGGTGGATCTCCACGCCGCCGGAGTCGCCGAAGGTCAGCCGACAGGTGTCGGCGCGGTACGTGGCCACGGAGACCGCGGCGGTGCGCCCCTCGGCGAAGTAGCGGGTCGTGACGACGAGGACGGGCGCCCCGGGCAGCCGGTCCAGCTCCTTGGCGTCGTCCGCGCGGGCCGAGCCGAGCTCCACGGCGCGGTCCTGGCCCTCCAGGTCGAGATGCTGCAGTTCGCGCAGCACGGCACGGGCGAGGGTCGCCCCCGACGGGGCGCCGATCGCGGAGAGGCCGGGCACCGAGGACGCCGGGATGTAGAGCAGCTCGGCGGCGACCGGCTGGCCGTGCGTCACACGGGAGCGGCGGATCGTGTGCACCTGGTCGTCGGGGCCCGTCTCCAGGACGTCGGCCACCGCGGCGGGCGGAGCCGCCACCTCGCAGTCCACGGGCTGCCAGGCGTCGCCGACCGCGCCGGGCCACACATGCTGCTCCGTTCCGACGGCCACGCCCACACGCGGCGGGGCGACGGTCGTGCCCACCCCGCGGCGGCGCTGCAGTCGCCCTTCGAGCTCCAGCTGCTCCAGCGCCTGGCGCAGCGTGGCTCGGGCGACGCCGAACCTGGCCGCGAGGTCGCGTTCGTTGGGCAGGATCTCGCCCACGGAGAACTCAGAGTCCAATGCCTCGGTGAGCACCGTCTTGAGATGCCAGTACTTCGGCTCCGGCACCGTTTCCAGCTGCGTGGTCCCCACCCTGTCCTCCGCAATCGCCGTGGCCCGGCGGCGTTTTAGCGCCCTTGTTTATTAAAGGTTCTTGCACTATCCCTGCGACCATAGGGCCGCCCCCACGCTTGGTCAAGACCAATCCTCGATCCCTTACGGATTGCGGAGGCGCCTTGCCGCACAGCGTTCACAGGGCGTTCGCGCGGGGTGATGTTCGCGACACGACGCCGAAAGCCCCCGTCCAGAAGACGGGGGCTTTCGAGGGGGCGTAAGGGGACCACAGCGGCTACTGGTTGCCCAGGGACACCAGCTTCTCGGGGTTGCGCACGATGTAGACGCACCGGATCCGGCCGTCCACGACATCGAGCTGGACGGCGCTGTCGGGCTTGTCGCCGGAGAGGACGAGGAGCGCGGCGCCGCCGTTGAGCTCCAGGAGGCGGTACGAGGGATCGGGGATGCCCTGCTGGGCGACGGCGTACAGGAAGCGGCCCACCTTGTCGGCGGTTTCGATGACCCGCAGCGGCGCCTTGGACAGTCCGCCACTGTCGCCGATCAGGCGGACGTCCGGGGCCAGCAGGGACATGAGCCCCTCCAGGTCCCCTCCATCCGCCGCCGCGAGGAACCGCTCGGTCAGGTCGCGGCGTTCGGCCGGATCGACCTCGTAGCGCGGCCGTCGTTCCTCGACGTGTTTACGCGCCCGTCCGGCGAGTTGGCGCACGGCGGGCTCACCTCGGTCGAGGACGGCGGCGATGTCCGCGTACGGGTAGCCGAACGCCTCCCTGAGGACGAACACCGCGCGCTCCAGGGGCGAAAGGGACTCCAGGACGACGAGGACGGCGAGCGAGACGGAGTCGGCGAGCACAGCACGCTCGGCGGTGTCGGGGGCGGTGTCCCCGAAGTCGGTGACGTACGGCTCGGGAAGCCACGGTCCCACGTACGCCTCGTTGCGCGACCGCACCTGACGCAGCCGGTCGACGGCGAGCCGGGTGACGATGCGCACCAGGTAGGCGCGGGGTTCGCGTACCTCGGTCCGGTCGGCGCCGGACCAGCGCAGCCAGGCTTCCTGGACGACGTCCTCGGCGTCGGCCACCCGTCCCAGCATGCGGTAGGCGACGCCCGTCAGGACGGGGCGGTGCTCTTCGAAGACCTCGGTCGCGGTGTCGATCGTCACGGCCCCATCCCATCCCGGCACGCCCCGCCGTGTCCAGGCGGCACCGCCGCCTTCCGGAGCGCAATGACCGGCGGTCGGCGGGCGGTTGGCCGGCCGACGCCCGTCGAGTCGGACAGCGTGGGTGAGCGGATCCAGGTGATGACTCCCGGGGGCTACCCGTCGGTAGCGGTTGCTGACAAGCTGTCTACGAAGACGGTTCGTCAGCGTGCCACCAGACGAGGAGCAGCATCATGTCCGCCACGGTCTCCTTCAGCCTTCCCTCCGCGCACGGTCCGCGGACCGTGACCATGTCCTACGCGCGCGTGGGCACCGGCGAACCGCTGCTCCTGCTGCACGGCATAGGCCACCACCGGCAGGCCTGGGACCCGGTCGTGCACATCCTGGCCGCCGAGCGCGAGGTGATAGCCGTCGACCTGCCCGGGTTCGGCGAGTCCCCGGCGCTGCCCGACGGGCTCACGCACGACCTCGGGACGGTGGTGCCCACGCTCGGCGGGCTGTGCGAGGCGCTGGAGATCGATCGTCCGCACGTGGCCGGCAACTCCCTGGGTGGCCTGCTGGCCCTGGAGTTGGGCCGCGAGAAGCTCGTACGGTCCGTCACCGCGATCTCGCCCGCCGGGTTCTGGTCGCCGGTCGAACGGCGTTACGCCTTCGGTGTGCTGCTCGCGATGCGGCAGGGCGCGCGGCGCCTGCCGCTCCCGGTGATCGAGCGGCTCTCCCGCTCGGCGGCCGGGCGGGCCGCCCTGACCAGCACCATCTACGCCCGGCCCGGCCGCCGTTCACCCGAGGCCGTCGTCGCCGAGACCCTCGCGCTGGCCCACGCCGAGGGCTTTGCCGACACCCTCCGGGCCGGCACCACCGTCCGGTTCACGGACGACATCCCGGGGCTGCCCGTCACCGTGGCCTGGGGCACCCGGGACCGGCTGCTGGTGCGCCGCCAGGGGATCCGGGCCAAGCACATCATTCCCCGGGCCCGGCTGGTGCGGCTGCCGGGCTGTGGTCACGTCCCGATGAACGACGACCCGGCGCTCGTCGCCCGCGTGATCCTCGACGGCAGCCGCTGAGCGACGCCGACCGAGGCGCCACGCGCCGGAGCCCAGGGCGACGCCCGCGCCGACCAGGGCGCTGCCCGCGGCCTGCGCGGCGCCGTAAGCGCCGGTGCCGGCCAGCGGCGCCGTGCAGGCCGCGGCGACGGGGATGAGCCCGGAGAAGAGCGTGGCGCGCTCCGCGCCGATGCGCTGCATGCCCATGTACCAGCACACGAAGCCGACGACCGTGACGACCGCCGCCTGCCACAGCAGCGCGGCGGCCTCGGTGGTGTCCGGCGTCCGCAGCCACGCGCCGCCGGTGAGACGCGCGGTGAGGATCCCGGCCACCGCCGACTCGACCGCGGCGATCCCGCAGACGGTGGCCGACAGCAGCCGGGGCCCGAGCGGGCGCAGCACCGGTACGGCGAGCACCGCGAAGCCCACCTCGCCCGCCAGCGCGCACACGCAGTACGCGATCCCCGTGCCGTCGGTGCGGCCCCAGCCCTGCACGGTGAAGGCGCCCACCGCGACGAGCGACGCCCCGTACAGGACCTGCCGTTGCGGCCGACGGCCCTCAAGAAGAGGGACGACAACGGCGACGACCACCGGGGCACAGCCCACGAAGACGCCCGGAACGGCTGGTTCGGCGGTGCGTTCGGCGGCGATCACGGCGAGGTTGAAGCCGACCATGCCGACGGCCGCGAGCAGCGCGAGGCGCCCCCACCGGCGTACCGCGAGCCGCCGCAGCGGTGCCGTGCCGCCCCGTCCGACCAGCGGCAGGAGCAGCACGCAGGCGAGGCCGTAGCGCAGGAACTGACCGCCCGCGTACGGGTAGTGGCCCAGGACGCTGTTGGCGGTGAAGGAGCCTCCGACGAGGACGCAGGCGAGGGCGGCGAGCAGCGACCCGCCCAGGGGGGTGGTGTTCATGACGGTGACGCTACGAAGCGCCGCGGTCCGGTTTAAGGTCCACTCTCATGACGCCATCGGGGACCACATGACACCGCCGGGGGCCGCCTGGGAACTGCTTGTGCCGGCCGCTTCGGCACCGGCACGCGCGCGTGGGCGCGCTTTGCAGGCCGCGCTGCGCGAGGCGGTCCGCACGGGGCGGCTCGCGCCGGGCACCCGGCTGCCGTCCAGCCGCGAGCTCGCCGCCGACCTCGGGGTGTCGCGGGGGCTGGTCACCGAGGCGTACGAGCAGTTGACCGCGGAGGGGTATCTGCGCAGCGACCGGGGCGCGGGGACCTGGGTCGGCGGCGCCGTCCGGGCGGCCCGCCCACGCGCGCGTGACCTCGCGCCGCGCCCCGCCGGGGCCCGCGCCGACTTCCTTCCCGGGACACCGGACCTGTCCCTGTTCCCACGCACCGCCTGGGCGGCCGCCCAGCGCGGGGTCCTCGCCGAGCTGCCCCACCACGCGCTCGGCTACCCGGATCCGCGCGGTCTGCCCCGGCTGCGCACCGCCCTCGCCGAACTGCTCGCACGGCGCCGCGGCGTGGTCGCGGACCCCGAGCGCGTCATCGTGGTCTCCGGGGTCGCGCAGGCGACGACCCTGCTCGGATTCGTGCTCCACGCACGCGGCGTGTGCGCGATCGGCGTCGAGGACCCCGGAAGCCCGGAGCACGGCACTCTCTACGCCTCGGCCGGCATCGACGCCGTACCGCTGCCGCTCGACGGCGAAGGACTGGCCACCGGGCCGCTGAAGGAGTCGGGCGTACGGGCGGTGGTGACGACGCCCGCCCACCAGTTCCCCTCGGGGATCGCCTACTCGGCGCGACGGCGCACGGAACTCCTCGACTGGGCGCGCTCGGTGGATGGTCTGGTGGTCGAGGACGACTACGACGGGGACTTCCGCTACGACCGCGCTCCTGTGGGGGCGCTTCAAGGGCTCGATCCCGAGCGCGTCGCCTACACGGGCTCGGTCAGCAAGTCGCTCGCGCCCGGGCTGCGGCTCGGCTGGCTGCTCGTACCGGCGGCGCTCGCCGAGGAGGTCGTCGAGCGCAAGCGCACCATGGATCTGGGAAACCCCGTCGTGGACCAGGCGCTCCTGGCCCGCTTCGTGGAACGGGGCGACTACGACCGGCAGCTGCGCCGCTGCCAGCGCGCCTACCGGGAACGGCGCGACACTCTCGTATCCGCCCTGGAGGAGCACTTTCCCGGTACCGGGGTGTCCGGGATCGCGGCGGGTCTGCATGTCATCGCCGCGCTGCCCGAGCGGTACGGGCCGCCGGAGCATTTCCTGGAGCGAACCGCGGCGGCGGGGGTGGCCGTGCGTCCGCTGGCGGACTACGGGCGGGTGGTCGAGCGTGCCGGCGTACGGCTGGTGCTGGGCTACGCCCACCAGTCCCCCGCGCGGATCCGCGACGGCGTACGCCTGATGGCACAGGCGGTGCGCGCCTGACCGCTCGGGGGGCCGTGTGAGTGGGCAGGCGCGGGCATCCGTGGGACGTGCGCGGTCGGAGGCGGACGTCGGTGCCCTTGTCGGCGGGGCCAGTTGTTCACTTGTGGTTTCCGTGTGCGCTGCGGCGCACCAGTAGTTGTGGCTGGGCACGTCGCCCGACTCCGTCGACTCCGTCCCTGGAGGCGCATTCATGTCACACCGTCCGCACAGCCCTAGCCCTCTCCCGCTCCCCGGTCGCCGCGGCGTCCTGCGCGGCTCCCTCGCCGCTTCCGCGGCCCTGGCCCTGCCCACCGCACTCGGCTCGGCCCCTGCGTTCGCGCTGTCCCGGAGGCCCGAGGCGGGGTGGGGCGTCCAGGCCGGAGACGTGAGCGCGCACTCAGGCCTGGTGTGGGTCCGCTCGGACCGCCCCGCCCGGATGATCGTCGAGACGTCCGCGACCGAGTCGTTCCGCAACCCCCGCAGATGGCACGGTCCGCTGCTCGGCGCGGACTCGGACTTCACCGGTACGACGCGGCTGCGCGGACTGCCCTCCGGCGAGCAGATCCACTACCGGGTGCTGCTGGCCGACCCCGACGACCCCCGGCGCACGGGCGAGCCGGTGACCGGCACCTTCCGCACCGCGCCCGCGAAACGGCGGCAGGACGTCCGGTTCGTCTGGTCCGGTGACCTGGCAGGACAGGGCTGGGGCATCAACGAGTCCATCGGCGGTTACCGGATCTTCGACGCCATGGCGAAGGTGGACCCGGACTTCTTCCTGTGCAGCGGCGACAACATCTACGCCGACGGCCCGATCTCCGCCACGGCGCCGCTTCCGGACGGCAGCCTGTACCGGAGCATCACCACCGAGGAGAAGTCGCACGTCGCGGTCACCCTGGCCGACTACCGGGGCAACTTCCGCTACAACCTGCTGGACTCGGCGCTGCGCCGGTTCAACGCCCAGGTCCCGAACATCATCCAGTGGGACGACCACGAGGTCCGCAACAACTGGTACCCGGGCGAGGTCATCGGATCCGGCACCCCCTACCCGGCCGGCACGGAACTCGACGACCTGGCCGTCCGTGCCCGGCGGGCGTTCTCGGAGTACTTCCCGATCTCCACCATCAGCGGACGCCCGGACGGACGGATCTACCGGACCGTCCACCACGGACCGCTCCTGGACGTGTTCGTCCTGGACATGCGGACCTACCGGAACGCCAACTCGCCCGACGACCAGACCACCGACCCGCAGGGCATCCTCGGCCGCGAGCAGCTGGAATGGCTCAAGCGCGAGCTGGCCTCGTCGCGCGCGGTGTGGAAGGTCATCGCCGCCGACATGCCGCTCGGCCTGGTCGTGCCCGACCCGGTCGAGGGCAAGCCGAACATCGAGGCCGTCGCCCAGGGCGACCCGGGCGCGCCGCTCGGCCGTGAGCTGCAGATCGCCGAGCTGCTGCGGTTCATCAAGCACCGGCGGATCACCGGGACCGTGTGGCTGACGGCCGACGTCCACCACACCTCGGCGCAGCACTACGACCCCTCGCGGGCCGCTTTCAAGGACTTCGAGCCGTTCTGGGAGTTCGTCTCCGGACCGCTCAACGCGGGCGCCTTCCAGGCGAACGCCCTGGACGGCACCTTCGGCCCCGACCGGGTCTTCGTCAAGGCTCCCGCCACCGCCAATGTCTCGCCGGCGGACGGATACCAGTTCTTCGGTGAGGTCGACATCGACGGCGACAGCGGGAAGCTGACGGTGCGGCTGCGTGACCTGGACGGCACGGTGCTGTTCACACAGGTGTTGCAGCCGGGGCGTGTGGGTCAGTAACCGCGCCCAACTCCCGTACCCTCGAAGGGCTGGGCCGCGCACCGGAGTCATCCCCCGGTGCGCGCCCGCTCTCATGACCAGGCAAGTAAGCCAGGTGATCCGAGGCAGGCAAAACTAGCGCAAAAAGAACCACAAAAAGGATAGAACGACACTTTACCGATCAGTCACAGACCGTTCGTGATCACGCAACACCACTCCTTCACAGTGGCTGCATGACTCCAGACATGTCTGATGTGACCCGGGCGAAGCACGGACGCCCCGTCCACCACTGGCGACGCGACGTGGTCGAGCTCGCCGCGCTGTTCACGGCCGTCGCGGTCGCCGACGGCGTCGCCAACCTGATCGGACACGGCCCCGACGGTCCGGCCCTGCTCGTGATCTCGTCCTTGGTCCTGGTGGCCACGGCCGGATTCCACACATGGTGGGCACGCCACCACGGTCACGCGCCGCCCGCGGGCGACAGCGGTGCCCGGACACTCGCCGAGGGGCGAGAGGCCGGGCAGGCCGACCAGGCCACGGCGGGGCCGGAGGCCGTCACGGGAGGGACCGTCCTGTGGCGGATGCGGACGACGGTGAAGGACGAACCGGGTTCACTGGCCGCGCTGTGCGTGGCGCTGGCCCACCAGCGGGTCGACATCCTGAGCCTGCAGACGCACCCGCTCGCCGAGGGCACGGTCGACGAGTTCCTGCTGCGCGCCCCCGTCGAGCCGACCGCGTCCGAGATCACCCGCGCCGTCTCGCTGGCGGGTGGCACCGGCACCTGGATCGAACGGGCCGACGCCCACGACCTGGTGGACGCTCCGACGCGCGTCCTGGGGCTGGCCACACGTACGGCTTTGGACGCCGCGGAACTTCCGCTCGCCCTCCGGCAGTTGCTCGGTCGGTGCACCATTCGTTCGCTGCCCGCCCGCTCCCCCGGGTCGGGTCGGGCGCAAGAGGGTGCGCCGGTCGAAGGAGTGCTGGAAGACACGGTGATGCGGTTGCGCGCACCGGAGGGTGGGGTGATCACGGTGGAACGGCCGTATCTGCCGTTCACGCCGACCGAGTTCGCTCGGGCGCGGGCGTTGGTGGAGCTGGACGCGCGGCTGGGTCCGCGCATTCCGCTCAACCAGGACATGCTGACACTGCCGGAGGGCCCCGCGATCACCGTGCGTCGCGCCGACGTCTCCGACCTCGACGCGGCGAAGGCGATGCACGAGCGCTGCTCCCCGCGCACGTTGAGCATGCGCTACCACGGGCCGGTCGGTGACGCGGACCGTTATCTGAACCACCTGCTCAGCCCGCGCTTCGGACGCACCCTCGCCGTGCAGACGGCGTCGGGGCGCGTGGTCGGGCTCGGCCATCTCCTGTGGGACGGCGACGAGACGGAGATCGCGCTGCTCGTGGAGGACGACTGGCAGCGGCGCGGGATCGGCGCCGAACTGCTCGGCCGTCTCGTGACGATGGCCGTCGAAGCGGGCTGCGAGAGCGTGTACGCCGTCACACAGGCCTCCAACACCGGCATGGTCGCCGCCATGCGCGGCCTGGACCTCCCCCTCGACTACCAGATCGAGGAGGGCACCCTCGTCATCACGGCCCGCCTGGACGCCACACCGGTGACCTCACGACTGCCGTACGACCAGGAGCAGAAGCAGGCGCAGAAGAAGTAGGACGGACACCGAAAGGCCCCGGGCACCTCGCCCGGGGCCTCTCTCTGGTCACCGCCCCAACGCACGGTCCAGGTCGGTCCACAGGTCCTCCACGTCCTCCAGCCCCACCGACAGGCGCAGCAGCCGGTCGCTGACCCCCGCCTCACGGCGGTCGTCGGCGGCCACGATGCGGTGGCTGATGGACGCCGGATGCTGGATCAGGCTGTCGACACTCCCGAGGCTCACCGCCGGGGTGATCAGACGGACCCCGGCGATGACCTCGTGCGGGTCTCCGTGGACCTCGAAGGCGATCATGGCACCGCCGATCCGCGGATAGTGGACGCGGTCGACGCGCGGATCGGCGGCGAGCCGGCCGGCGAGTTCGGCGGCGCTGGCGGACGCGGCCCGCACCCGTACGGGCAGGGTCGACAGGCCGCGCAGCAGCAGATACCCGGCCAGCGGATGCAGCACACCCCCGGTGGCGAACCGCACTTGGCGCAGCCCCCGGGCGAACTCCTCGTCGCAGGCCACCACTCCGGCCATGACGTCCCCGTGTCCGCCCAGGTACTTGGTGGCGCTGTGCAGGACCAGGCGGGCCCCTTGTCCGGCGGGGCGTTGCAGCACGGGAGTGGCGAAGGTGTTGTCGGCGAGCAGCGGAACGGACCCGCAGGCGTGCGCGACAGCGCGCAGGTCGAGTTCGGCGAGCGTCGGATTGGCCGGGGACTCGACCATGACAAGACCGGTGTCGGGACGCAGGGCGTCCGCGATGCCCGCCGGGTCGACCCAGGTGACCTCGGAGCCCAGCAGCCCGGCGGTGAGCAAGTGGTCACTGCAGCCGTACAGGGGCCGTACGGCGACGACATGGCGCAGACCCAGCGCGTTCCGCACGAGCAGTACGGCGCTCAGCGCGGCCATGCCGCTCGCGAAGGCGACCGCGCTCTCGGTTCCTTCGAGGCGGGCGAGGGCGGTCTCGAAACGGGCGACGGTCGGGTTGCCGAGGCGCCCGTAGACGGGCGGGCCCTCCGGTTCGGCGCCGTCGGCCGCGAACGCGTCGATGCGGGCGGCCTCGCCGCGGCTGTCGTAGGAGGGGTAGGTCGTGGACAGGTCGATCGGCGCGGCGTGCAGCCCCAGCCGGGCGAGGTCCTCCCGCCCTGCGTGCACGGCCTCGGTGGCGAGGGCACGCGGCGCGAGGGCACGGGTGTCCCGAACGCCGTAGGAGTCGTCCTGACCGTCGTAGGAGTCGCCCTGAGCGTCGCAGGAGTCGTCCTGAGCTTCGTATGCGTCGTGCACCACGGATTCCATGCACAGCAGACTGAACACCGGCCGGGGCCCCGGACGCACACTCCGTGTTACGTTCGGGCCATGGCCGAATCCGTCGTACTCGATCCGGTGGATCTTCATCTGCTGCGACTGCTCCAGAACGACGCACGGACGACGTACCGTGATCTCGCCGCGCAGGTCGGAGTCGCGCCCTCGACCTGCCTGGACCGGGTGACACGGCTGCGCCGTGCGGGGGTGATTCTCGGTCATCAGCTGCGCCTCGATCCGGCGAAGCTCGGGCGGGGCCTGGAAGCCTTGCTGTCCGTGCAGGTCAGACCGCACAGCCGCGAGTTGGTCGGGCCGTTCGTGGAGCGGATCAGGGCGCTGCCGGAATCCCGGACCGTCTTCCACCTCACCGGGCCCGACGACTACCTCGTCCTGGTCGCCGTCGCGGACATGGCCGACCTGCAACGGCTGGTCCTCGACGAGTTCACGTCCCGGCGCGAGGTGGCCCGGGTGGAGACCCGGTTGATCTTCCAGCAGTGGGACTGCGGCCCGCTGCTCCCGCCCGCCCCGTCCTCGACCTCGGCCTCGGCGCCGGCCTCGGCAAAATCAGGCTGATGCCGGCCCCATGCCCGGTCGACCGGGCTGACGCGGCACCCGTCCTCGTATGAGGATGTCGGCATGTCAGAGACGAAGAGCCCGCTGCCCCGCGAGGTCGCCGACGCGTACGTCGACGATCTCATCGCCCTCGATCCGGTCCTCGGTACCTACCTCGGTGTGAAGGAGAGTGCCGACAAGCTCCCCGACACCTCGCCCGCGGGGCAGGAGGCCGTCGCGGAGCTGGCGAGGACGACGCTCGCCCGGCTCGACGAGGCGGAGCGGCAGCCGGGCGCGGACAGCGACATCGAGCGCCGCTGCGCCCGGCTGCTGCGCGAGCGGCTCACCGCCGAACTGGCCGTCCACGACGCCGACGAGGGCCTGCGGGCCGTCGGCAACATGCAGACGGCCGCGCACTCCGTGCGCCAGGTGTTCACCATCGCGCCGACCGAGACGGACGCGGACTGGGCCGCGATCGCCGAGCGGCTGCGCGCGGTGCCGACCGCGCTGACGGGGTACCGCGAGTCCCTCGCTCTCGGCCTGGAGCGCAAGCTGTACGCGGGCCCGCGCCCCACCGCGACCTTCATCGAGCAGCTCACCGAGTGGTCGGACCCGGACGGGCAGGGCCGTGGCTGGTTCGAGGACTTCGTGTCCGCGGGTCCCGACGCCCTGCGGGACGAGCTGGACACGGCCGCCCGGACGGCCACACAGGCCCTGGTGGAGCTGCGCGACTGGATGCGTGACGTCTACGCGCCCACGATCGAGGGCGCGCCGAACACGGTGGGTCGCGAGCGGTACGCGCGCTGGGCACGCTACTTCAACGGTACGGATCTCGACCTCGACGAGGCATACGCGTACGGCTGGTCCGAGTACCACCGGCTCCTCGCGGAGATGAAGTCCGAGGCCGAGAAGATCCTGCCCGGCGCGGAGACCCCCTGGGTGGCGCTCGCGCACCTCGACGAGCACGGCAGGCACATCGAGGGCGTCGACGAGGTCCAGACGTGGCTCCAGGGAGTGATGGACCGGGCGATCGACGCGCTGGACGGCACCCACTTCGAACTCGCCGAGCCGGTACGGAAGGTGGAGTCGCGCATCGCGCCACCCGGCGGCGCGGCGGCGCCGTACTACACCGCGCCGTCCGCGGACTTCTCGCGGCCCGGCCGCACCTGGCTGCCCACCATGGGGCAGACCCGCTTTCCCGTGTACGACCTCGTCTCGACCTGGTATCACGAGGGCGTCCCCGGCCATCACCTCCAGCTCGCCCAGTGGGTGTACGTGGTCGACGATCTCTCGCGCTATCAGGCCACCGTCGGTCTCGTCAGCGCCAACGCCGAGGGCTGGGCGCTGTACGCGGAGCGGCTGATGGACGAACTGGGCTTCCTGGAGGACGCGGAGCAGCGGCTCGGCTATCTGGACGCGCAGATGATGCGCGCGGCCCGGGTCATCGTCGACATCGGCATGCACCTGGAACTGGAGATTCCGGCGGACTCCCCCTTCCACCCGGGCGAGCACTGGACCCCGGAGCTGGCGCAGGAGTTCTTCGGCGCGCACAGCAGCCGTCCGGCGGACTTCGTGGAGAGCGAGCTCACCCGCTACCTCTCCATCCCGGGACAGGCCATCGGCTACAAGCTCGGTGAGCGGGCCTGGCTGCTGGGCCGCGAGAACGCGAAGAAGCGGCACGGCGCCGCCTTCGACGCCAAGGCCTGGCACATGGCGGCCCTGTCGCAGGGTTCGCTGGGCCTGGACGACCTGGTGGACGAACTGTCCCGGCTCTGACGGACACCGACGGCGGCCGGGCTCACGACGACGGACGGGCCCGGCCGCCGCGTATCAAGTACTCCGCGTATCAAGCACGCGGAGTATCAGGTACGGGTGTATCAAGTACGGGAGTGCCGGAATCACCGGGTGTGCTCGGCATGTTCGGAGCACAGGCAGCCGACGCCCTTCTCGATCCACTCCTGGCCGACCCACTCCGGGTGCCGTTCGATCATGAGCGCCGATATCTCCTCGACGATCGTCCGCTCGTCCACGGCGGAGTCGCGGCGGGCCCATGTCTCGTCACGCAGCAGCCGAAGGTAGTCGCGCACGTCGGCCAGCAGCCGCGCACCGCCGACCTCGCCGTGGCCGGGCACCACGATCCGGGGAGTCTCCGCCGCCAGCTTCTCCATCACCGCGATCCAGCGGGTTCCGGACACGTCGGTGTCGTGCGGCGGGAACCAGGGGAAGATGGCGAACTGTCCGGCTTCCACGAGGTCCCCCGTGAACAGGACGTCCGCGTCCGGCACCCTGACCACCTGGTCGCCCCTGCTGTGGGCCCGGCCGGTGGCCCGCAGCTGCACCACCCGCCCGCCCAGGTCCAGGTCGTAGGCCCGGTCGTAGACGACATCGGGCCGCGCCAGTTCGACGCCCTGGAGCCGGCGCTCGACCGGCTCGCCGAGCCCCTTGAACATCTCCAGGTAACCCGGCCCCTTCACCTTCAGGTCCTCGGCCTGGTCCCGGTTGAGCAGGAACGTCGCCTCCCCGGCGAAGACCTGCGCCCCGAAGGCGTGCTCGGGGTGAAAATGCGTCGTCGTCAGGTAGATCCGACGTCCCTCGGCGTAGTCGGCCGCGAACTCCAGCACCTTCTCCGCGTTGCGCGGGCCCAGGCCTGTCTCGACGACGAGCACGGCACCGTGGCCGCCGATGACACCGATGTTGGGCACGAGCTGCACGCGCCGGTCCGGGATGACCACCAGGTCACGGGCCAGCTCCTGAACACCCTCGACGTGAACGACGGGATCCGTCGTCACCGCTTCCTCAGACACTGCGACTCCTCGGTGTTGCGCTGAGCCACCAGTCCAGCTCGGGGCGTCGGGGGCGTCCAACACCGATCTCGCAGCCCCGATACCGCACGGGTATCGTCGCAGTTGAGAGAGTTTCGCGAGAGCGTCTCGGGAGAGCGATGGAGCGGTGATGGAGCTGCGGACCCTGCGCTACTTCGTGGCGGTCGCCGAAGAACTCCACTTCGGCCGCGCCGCCGCCCGACTGCACATGACCCAGCCCCCGCTGAGCCGGGCCGTCAAGCAGCTGGAGACCGACCTCGGCTGCGAACTGCTGCGCCGCTCACCCACGGGCGTCACCCTCACCCCCGCCGGGGCCCTCCTCCACGACGAGGCGCGCACCCTGCTGGCACGGGCCGACCAGGCCCGGGCCCGGGTGGCCGCCGCGGCCGGCACGGCCACCCTGACCATCGGCACCCTCGCCGACAGCGCCGAGCAGGTCGGCACCCGGCTGGCCGTCGCCTACCGGCACCAACACCCCGCCGTGCGCATCCGCATCCGCGAGGCCGACCTGACCGACCCGACCATCGGACTGCGGGCCGGCCTCGTCGACGTGGCTCTGACGCGGGCGCCGTTCGACGACACCGGCATCACCACCCGCGTGCTGCGGTCGGACCCGGTCGGTGTGGTCCTGCGCGCCGACGATCCTTTGGCCGACCGCGACCGACTGCGCCTGGACGAACTCGCCGACCGCCGCTGGTTCCGGTTTCCGGAGGGCACGGACCCGGTGTGGCAGGCCTTCTGGACAGGGCCGCCCGGCGCCGACGGGCACCGTGACGGTCCCGTCATCCGCACCGCCCACGAATGCCTCCAGTCCGTCCTGTGGAACGACACCGTCGGACTGATGCCCCTCGCCCACTCCCAGGCCCTGCCCGAGGGGCTCACGGTGATCCCCTTGACGGAGGCGCCGCCCAGTGACCTGGTCATCGCATGGAACAGCGCCCACACCACCCCGCTCATCCGCTCGTTCGTGAGCCTCGCGACGGCCCTCACGCGCTCCTAGGCCCTGTCAGCAGCCACAGTCCGCTGCCTCCACCGGAGCCGTCAGCGGGTCCGCCGTGCGCCGCTCGCCTCCCTCCCAGGTCTCGTACGCGAAGCCTTCGCGCACCCAGTACTCGAAGCCGCCGAGCATCTCCTTGACCTGGAAGCCGAGTTCGGCAAGAGCGAGAGCGGCACGGGTCGCGCCGTTGCAACCGGGTCCCCAGCAGTAGGTGACGACGGGCACCGACCTGTCGAGGAGCTGCACGGCCTGCTCGGGGATCAGCGCGGTGGGCAGGTGGATCGCACCGGGCACGTGCCCCTGGTCCCAGGACGCGGTGGAGCGGGAGTCGAGGACCACGAAGCCCGGGTCGCCGCCCGCCGCCAGCACGGAGGCGACATCGGAGACATCGGCGTGGAAGGCGAGGCTCGCGCCGAAGTGGGCGACGGCCGCGGCCGGGGATGCCGGGGCGACGCGCAGTACAGGGTTCGTCCTGGTCGCGGTGCTGCTCACAGTGGTGTCGACGGTCACAGTCATGGTCTGGCCTTCCCTCCCTGCCCCGCCGGACCGGCACCTTCGCCGCACCGGCCCCACGGGGACTTCCTGACCAGAAATCTACGGCCGGTGATCCACTTCCTGAAGTGGCGATCCACGGCATCGGTCTTGATCGGCCGGGGTTTTCCCTGCTATCCATCGCTCATGACCGCCTATTCCCCGGACGCCACCGACTGGCACATCCTCGATGTCCTCCAGCGCGAGGGCAGGGCCAGCTTCGCGGAGCTGGCCCGTGCCGTCTCGATGTCCGCGAGCGCGGTCACCGAGCGGGTGCGCCGCCTGGAGGAGGCGGGCGTCATCCAGGGGTACGCGGCCGTCGTCGACCCGGAGAGCCTCGGTCTGCCGATCCTGGCCTTCGTCCGGCTGCGCTATCCGAACGGTGACAGATACTCAAAAGCACTCCCTGCCCTATCGGCGAGCCTTGTCGGGCGTCCTCGCAGGTAGAGGCTTGTCCGGCGGCGCCCACGTCGCGATGATCTCGACGCTGTGTTCGAGCCCGATCTCGACTCGCCGGATCAGCGACCCGAGCATGACTCGTTTCGAGTCGACGCTGATCGTGTCCCACTCGGCGATCAGGCCGGCGACGACCTCGCGGTGCTGAGTCGGCCCCTGCGGCGCTTTCGCGTCCGGGTCGGGCAGTTCGTCGAGCTGCTTCTGCTTGTCGGCGAGGCGCCCCTGCAGCGTGTCACGCGTCCGCAGATACGAGTCACGCGGCATGTCGCCGAGGCTGTGCGCGAGGCTCGCCCGGTCGAGGGCGGCCGACAGCTTCGAAATCTCGCCTGTGAGTCGCTTCCGCTTTGTCTCGTCGGTCGGGCTCTTCTTCGGCTGCGGGATGACGACACGACCGGCCGCGATCGCGTCGATCTCGTCGCGTACCTGATACAGCCACTTCTGCACTTCCCCCTCGACCTCGGCACGCGGCACCCACACGGTTCCGTGCTGGACGTGACCGCGGCAGGCGAGCCCGCATCGGTATGCGTAACCGGCGACGCCATGCGATCCGGCGATCTGCCCGTGCGCCTCCCGTCCGTTGGCGCGGCACACCCCGCAGCGGACGAGACCTGACAGCGGGTACACGGGATTGAGTGAGCGCCGCGACGTCCCCTTACGCACCTGCCGGCGGTCGCGGTACGCGTCCCACTCGTCTCCGTCGAGGATCGACTCGTGCTCGGCGGGGCGATGCTCCCAGTGATCTTTGGTGAGGCAGCGCACGGCGGTGCACCGCACCTCGCGCTTGTGGGTGTACAGCAGCCCGGCGCAGAACCCGGTGTCGAGGTAGTTGCGTACGCTCTGGTCCTGCCACGGCTCACCCTGGGTGTTGACGAACCCGTGCTCGTTCCAGAAGTCGGCGAGCCGCTTAAAGCCTGTCTTGCCCCTGGTGTACGTGAGGTACGCGTCGTGCACCGCTTCGGCGGGCGTGCCGAGCACCTCGTACCACTCGTCTTGCAGCTTCCATCCGCCTTCGCCGTCCGGCAGGCGTCGCGGGTGCCATCGGTACCCGAACCGCTTGCGCCCGGTGGCCGGCAAGCCCATGGAACGGCGCAGCTCGTGTGTCTCCTTCCACTGCTCGCCGGCCCGGTTGCTCTCGAAAGCGGCGACGGCGAACAGCATGTCGCGGGTGAACTCACCGACTGCGGTCGACGCGTCAATGTCCTCGGTCGCAGAGATGAGTTCGCCGCCGACCTGTTCGATCCGGGCTAGGTTGATCGCGACGCCGTGCCGGTTGCGGCCGAAGCGGCTGAACTTCCACACCCAAATCTCGCGCAGGGGGTTGTCGTCCGCCTCGACGAGGGTGATCCCCTGCATGATCTTGCGCTTGAAGTTGCGCCCCGTCGCGTCGAGGTCTGTGATCCACTTCGCGACATAGCGGCCGCGGCGGGCTGCCGCTTCCTTGATCGCGTCCATTTGGATCTGGTCAGATACCTTTTCCTCGCGCCATGTGGATACGCGCACGTATCCGATGACGGGTATCAGGTCTGCAGTCGCGATCGACGGCATTGCGGGAACGTAGAGGTGTCCACGTTCAGTGATTTTCATTTCTCCCCACCTAGGACGCGCTGCCCTTCTTTCGCGTCTCCGACGAGGAACGGGCGAACGGCAGATTCACGATCTGCGCGTCGCCCGTTGCCTCTGGGGCAATTTCATTGAGCGCGTCGAGCCGGGCAGCTTTGTAACCCATTTCTGCGTATGCCTGCCGCTCTTGGACGGTCAGGCGCGCGACGTGCGTTTGGTGCGCCATGAGTGCTTGTGTGTTGATTCGCAAGGTGAGTTGGAACGCTGCAGCCACCGAGACGATTAGCGTGATCATCCCCACTCGGAAGGTCGCGTCTCGGTCTGCGATTGTTCCGTGGAGGGCGAACGCGATCCCCACAACCGCGCAAGCCTTGGCCAGAACAATTACTCTCTGCTGCTGTTCCCGCATCGTCACCCCTCTGCGGCAGCACCCCCCGCAGCGCTGTCGCTGTCGCCCGTACCGCGTCGCCTAATGCGTCGAACCATGGTCGCGAACCACGCTTGGTCCTCTTCCGGGACACCTGCAGCTGCAGCCACCTCTTCGGGCGTCAAGCGCTTTCCGGACTGTACCCCGATCTGGCCGAATTCCTCATCGGAAAGTGAGAAGTCCGCTTCCGTTGCCTTGCCTGTCCGAATAAGCAGTTCCATGACCGGAATGCCAGTGCTGCGCGCAAGCGCGAGCAGCGTCTCGTACGACACCTGCTGACCAGACATCAGGCGCGCGATGATCGACGCCGACAGTCCGGTGTCCCGCGCGAGTTTCGCGCGGCCGCCGCTGCGCTCCGACGACAGGTCGTATCCCTTGTCGGTCAAGGCTCCGACTAGCCAGATCAGCCACTCGGGGCGACCTCCCGTGCTCTCGATCTCGTCATCTCGTCTCCGCATGCGCGCAGGCTACCGCTAGTGGAAGGTCGTTATGCCGACATTCCACTAGCGGAAGTGCAGGTCAAGACGTTCGGTGTACAACCTTCGGCCGTCGCTGCACGTCGCAACCATCCTCGAACATCCGTTCGTTTTCCGCAATCGGAAAACGGAAGTTGAGAACTTCCAGCATCGGAACTTCCACCATCGGAAGGGCCGTGCTACCTTCCTTCCATCAACGGAACTTCCACTGATGGAAGGAAGCCGATGCACACCATCGTGCTCAAGGTCGACGACTTCCTCGACCTGGCAACAGCCCGAGGCCACACCACTTACGAGCTGCAGGCAGCAGCGACCGGGCTCGGCATCGCCACCCTGCACCGCATGCGCAACGGCGCCCCGGCGAGCTCGACCGCGGTCGCCGCGGTTTGCGCGACGTACGGCGTCGACTTCGACCAGGTGTTCACGTTCGGCACGGTCAAGCCGAAGCGGGTTCGTGCGCAGCGGCCGGCCCGACTCGTGAAGGCTGCCGCCGCATGAGCGCCGCCGAGACGCCGTCGCTGACCCGGTCGCGGGCCGTACAGGCGGCCGCCGCCGCCCTGGTCGACGCCGTCGCCGAGCGCGCTGCACGCACCCCTCGCGAGGCGGCCGAAGCGGCGTATTACCCCGGTCACCCGCTCGGCTCGGTCGACGCGATCGAGGCCGAGATCATCCGGCGCCGCCGCGACGCCGACGCGGCCGAGCAGCCGCTCGCCGCGTAGCAGCACACAACTGAGGGGCCGTCCCGCAACGGCCAAGCAGCGGAACGACCCCAGGGGCGCACGCCCCACTCATCCCAGCTAGGAAGAAAGCGAGGCGACGCCGTGACCGGCAAGCCTATCGTTCCGATCCCCCTCCGCATCGCTCACGCATCGGGCGACGAGTCCGCGCTCGTGGCAGCCGAGGCGGTCGTCGACTATCTGAACCTGCCGACGGCGCGGCCGCCGATCGCCCGCGAGGACGGCGTGCACGTCATCGTCCGCGACGGCGACGCGTTCGCCCGCTGGGTGTACGCCCTCGGCGGCAACGTCGACCACACCGACACCCTCGACGGGGCGACGATGTGGTCGCTCAGCACCGAGACGCCGCGCCGCGCCAACGGCTCGACCGTGCCGCTCCGCGTACATGTCGCCCTCGTCGCCGACGAGTTCGCCCCGGTCAAGGTCGAGCACCGCCCGGCGAGGTCGGCATGACGACGACCCTGCACGCCGACCCGTTCGCAGCGCCCGGCCGCAACCGGCCCGCGCCGAGCCCGGCCGCCGTTGCCGTACTCGCCGAGTGCCGCAAGGCGAAGGAAGCCGCGGACACCGCACGCGCGCAGTCCGACGGCATGCCGGGCACGCCCGACGTGTCCGCGGCCGGCGGCGAGGTGAGCATCGTCGTTCGCCCGCAGTCGCTCACCGACTGGAAGCAGTGGATGCACGCCCTCGGCGTCGGCGACGCCCGCGGCGTCTCGACCGGCACGTCGATGATCGTCCGCTGCACGTTCGGCGGCGTCCGCGCCCGCCTCGTCGGTGTCGGCGTGCCCGCCCTGTACGGCGAGCTGCACGGCCGCCTCGACCGCCGGACGGCGGTACGGCCGTGAACCTCGACAACGTCACCGCCGCCGTGATCATCACGGTCGCCGCAATCGCTCTGATCTTGGCCTCATCTGCCGGGGGTTCCCGATGACCAAGCTGAACACGCCCGTTGACGGGCCGTACCGCATCACCGTCGAGCCGATCCCGGCCGGCGTGACGCTCGACGTCGAGCCGTTCGTCGCCGGCGTCGTGCAGGACGTGATCGAGGCGGTGCTCACCGACAGGTACGCCGACCGCCTCGACGCGCTGCACGAGCTGCAGCCGCGTGACCCGCACGCGATCGAGCGCCCGGCCGACTTGCGGTTCGAGTCCCTCGTCGCCGACCTCGTCGCCGAGGTGCGCACGAAGCTGCCGGTCTACGGGCTGCAGGCGCTGCGCCTCGCGGGCCGGATCGACACGCTCGCCGCGCCCGCAATCGCCGCGCTGCAGGCCGACGACGAGGGGAGCGCAGCCGCATGAAAGAGACCTATCGCGACGAGTGGCGGGTGATCGTCACTCTCATGCCTCGCCGCCCCGCCGACCTCGGACTTACCGGGCTCGACGAGATCGCCGAGTTCGTCGCCGTGGCCGAGCCGATCACGGTCGCCGTATTGCCGCGCCGCCTCGGCAACCTCGGGTTTGTGTCCATGGGCGACCGGCTCGTGAGCCGCGACGTCGAGGGCGACTACCGCCGCCGCTGCGACGAGATCGCGGCCGAGCTGCGGCAGCGCCCGCAGGTCGACGAGGTGACCGTCATGTGCACCGAGACGCACACGTGCTCGCACTGCCGGCTGCGGTGGGAGGTACTGACCGCCGACGAGGCGGCCGACGACTCGACGAATCAGGACGAGCACAGCGTCGAGGGCGAGCCCGTGTGCTGCGACAAGGCGATCGACGAGTTCCGCGCCGAGCGGGGTATTCCGCAGCTCGCCGAGGGCGTCGTCGCCTACCGCAACCCCGACCGGCCCGGCGTGCTGCTGTGTCGCGAACACGGCTATGGGTGGGCGGGATTGGTCCCGCTCAAGTCCGACGATCTGCCCGACGGCGGCGTGTGCACCTACGGCGACCCGGCCGAGCCGAGCGACCAGTGCGGCCGCGATGTTCTGATCGTCAAGGCGGGTGAGTCCGCATGAGCATGCGCGACGTGATCGAGCACGCGCTGCGTGTCTACTACGCCGACAGCGCCGAGCCGAAGGCCATTGCCCGCGAGGTGCTCGCACAGTACGACGACGAGCAGCGCCCGGTGAACGAGGATCTCGCGAAGGCACGCGAGGCGGCCGCCGCAATGTTCGAGGCCGAGGCCGGCGAGCGCCGCCCGACGTGGCGGGTGATCTACACCGACAGCGAGTCGGCGACCGGCGTCGCCCCGGTGTGCACGGCGAGCGGCGACGACGACGAGCACGAGCTCGTCGCCCTCGGCCGCGGACCGTTCCGCGACGAGGAAGGCGTGTACGACTGCTGCCCGACGCCGCAGTTCGAGACGTACTCGACGATCCTCGCCGCGTACCTGGTCGAGCTGCTCAACGCCGACACCGCGGCGGGTGAGTCGGTATGAGCGCCCGCGCCGAAGTGCACGCCGCCCTCATGCGGGCCGGCTACGGGGCGCCGAACGCCGAGGCGTTGATCGTCGGTATCGAGCGCGACGCACTTACGAGCGGGGGTGAGAAGGACACCCGCGGCGTATCGCCGCAACAGGGCGAGTCCACTCACCGGCACCCGCGCCCCTGCGAGTTCCCGACCGTGCTGCCGTGCCGCTGCCCGGTCCGGCCGTCAAGCCTGCCCGAGGTGTCGTTCGTCCGCGCCCGGCACCGTGCCCGAGTCGCCGCGTTCGTCCACGGTGCCCGCGATGGGCACGCCGAGGTCTGGTCGAGGGCGGCATCATGACCGACCCGAAGTGGGCCGTCGCCACCGAGCGGGGTCGGTACTACACCGACCCCGCCGGGGGGCCGGACCTGATCAGTGTCACGAACGCGTTGTCGAGCATCGCGAAACCGGCACTCATGCCGTGGGCAGCCGGCATGACAGCCGACGCCGTCATCGCCGACCCGATCGTGACCGCCCGCCGGGCGCGCACCGAGCCGACCGCGCTGCGGAAGGAACTCGTCGCCGTCTCGCGGCTGTACACCGAGCGGGCGCAGGATCTCGGCAGTCGCGTGCACCTGCGGGCCGTCGCGCTCGTGCTGAACACGCCGCACCCGTACGACCCCGAGGTCGAGGCGTACGCCGTGCAGCTCGCCGCATGGTTCCGGCTGTGGCGCGTCGACTTCGAGCGTGACGTCGAGGCGGTCGAGACGACCGTGATGCACCGCCGGTACGGCTACGCGGGCACGGGCGATCTGTGGCTGTGGCTGCCGACCGGCCGGTTCCGGCGGCGGCAGTTGTGGCTCATCGACTACAAGACGAGCGCGAAGAAACCGGCCGACACGGTGTACGACGAGCAGCCGCTGCAGCTCGCCGGGCTGCGGCACGCGCCCGAGTGGCTGCTGCCCGACGACACGAGCGAGCCGGCGCCGCGGGTGCACCGTACGGCGCTGCTCAACCTGCGGCCGCGGTCGCACCGGTTCATCGAAGTGCCGTCCGGCCGCGCGCAGTTCCGCGCGTTCCTCGGCGCCATGCGCACCGCCCGCTATCTGCACTCCGCTCCCGGCTCGTACCCGACGGTTCTGCCGCCGTGGGCGCCGGGCGCTCCCGAACGAAAGGCAGCCTGACATGGGCTCCCGAATCCTGACCATGAAGCGGCAGGCGGCCGAGCTCGGCCGTATCCGCACCGGCTACAGCCGGCCCAACCCGAAACCGAACGGGCGGCCGATCCCGGTCAAGTCCAAGACGTTCATTCTCACCTCGCACTCGCGCGAGTACATCGCGGCCGCGGCCGAGTTGTACGGCGGCCGGGTCGAGCAGTGGACACCGCAGGGGCAGCCTGTTGCGCAGTGGCGGGTCATCACCGAGGCGACCGAGCTGCGGGCGATCCTGCCCGCCGGCGACCCGCTCGACCAGGCAAACGAGAAGTGGACCGGCGGCGGTTGTGAGCGGCGCTGCGACGGAGTCACCGAGAAACTGTCGGGCCGGCCGTGCATCTGCCTCGCGCAGTACGGCGACGACTGGCACGAACGCAAGCCCGACGAGGTGTGCCGCCCGACGTCCCGCGTCGGCGTGTTCCTGCCCGACCTGCCCGACCTCGGCGTGTGGCGGCTGGAGACAAAGAGCCACTACGCCGCCGACGCGCTCGCTGGCGGGCTCGACACCGTGCTGCAGGCGACAGGCGGCCGCGGGCTGCTGCCCGTACGCATGTGGATCGAGCAGCGCAAGGCGGTGCGCGGCGGCAAGACCAAGCAGTTTCAGGTGATCGTCGTCGTGCCGTCGCTGCCCAAGCTGCGGCATGCACTGTCGGGCCCGATCTCGACGGCGGCCGCCCTCGACCCGGCGAGCCTCGACCGTCCGGCGATCGAGGCGGCACCCGCCGAGCGACCCGACTACCTCGACGAGGCGCGCAAGTGCCGCACTGCCGACGCCGTGATCGCGGTGTGGCGCAAGGCGGATACCGCGGGGCACGGATCCGACGAGCTGCTCGCCGACCTCAAGCAGATCGCCGCGGACATCGCGAACGGCGTCGACCCGCGTACGGGCGAGCTCGGCGACCAGGACGACGACGGCGACGGCGACGAGGTCGGCCCGGACGCCGACGGCGTGTACGACGTCGAGACCGTCGACGAGGGCGACGAGGACGGCGGCGACGAACCGCCGGCCGCGCACCCGCGTGCCGCGTGGCCGGCGGCGGCGACGCCCGGATCGGGGGGCACGCGATGACGTGGCACCTAGGCCGATGGGCCGCATTCGACCTTGAGACGACCGGCGTCGACGTCGAGAACGACCGGATCGTGACCGCCGCCGTACACGCGCGCGGTGGCGGCATCGAGCCCGAGGCCGGCGAGTGGCTCGCCGACCCCGGCGTCGAGATCCCGGCCGAGGCGTACAACGTCCACAAGATCAGCACCGAGCACGCTCGCGAACACGGCGACCCCGCCGAGCAGGTCGTGCGGGAAGTCGCGGCCGAACTCGCCGCGCAGATCGTCAAGGGCGGTGCTGCGGTCGTCGGACACAACGTGTCGTACGACCTCACGCTGCTCGACCGCGAGTGCCGACGGTACGAGCTGCCGACCCTGCACGACCGGCTCGACGGTCACCCGCTGCACGTGATCGACACGCGTGTTCTCGATCAGCACGCCGTGCCGTACCGAAAGCGCGTGAGCGAGGACCAGGGCGCGCGGCAGCTCATCACCCTCGCGCAGTTCTACGAGCTGCCGTGGGACGACGAGGCGGCGCACGGCTGCTCGTACGACGCGCTCGCCGCCGCCCGCATCGCGCACCGGATCGCGACGCTCGCCCACATGCGGCGCCGCGACTGGCCCGAGCACGTCCTCGCCGAGCGCCGGCTGCGGTTCAACGCGTTCCGCGACCTCACGGTCGCCGAGCTGCACGCCGCGCAAGTCGAGTGGGCTGCCGAACAGGCGGCCGGGCTGCAACGGCACTTCCAGAAGACCGACCCGAACGCCGTCGTCGACGGCGCGTGGCCGCTGCGCCCGTGGGTTGAACCGACCGCCGCCGAGGGGGCACTCGCATGACCGACGCCGATCACTTCCGGTTCGTCGACTTCACCGAGCACCCGCTCGTGCTGCTCGTCGACGCCGACGGAAACGCCGAGCTGCACGGCGACGACCAAATGTGCAAGATCCAGACCGCGGCGATCCTGTCGACCATCGCTCGAGACCTGCTCGCCGAGCACGGGCCCGGCCGCTGCAGCCCGTCGCCCGACGTTCCGACGTGGGAGCGCCCCGACGAGGCGCTCGCGCCGTACTTCGGCACCCTCGACCGCGACGCGCAGCTCTGGACGGACGGCACCGGGCACGTGTGGAACCTCGCGCTGCCGTGGCAGGACAACGCCGGTTCCACGTGGCTGTGGTACGGCAGCCTCGACGGGCAAGGCGCCCCGCTCATGCGGTCGAACGACTGGCCCGAGCCGCAGCCGCTCGACGCGCTGCGATTCCTCCGTGGCCCCATGTCGCCGGTTCGCCGCGGCGGTGCGGCATGACGACGATCCCCGGACTGCTCGCGCCCGGCCGGCTGTCGCCGGTCGAGGACTACGTCACCAACCCGGCCGGGCTGCGCGTGATCGGGCTCGACCTGTCGATCACCTCGACCGGCGTGTGCCTGCCCGACGGCACGACGTACCGGATCAAGACCCGTGCGAAGGACGGCGACCGCAGGCTGCTGCACGTCCGCGATGACATCGCCGACGACCTCGTCGCATGCCGGCCGCACCTCGCTGTGATCGAGGATCTGCCGACCAAGATGCACGCGACCGCCCTGAAGATCATCGGCAAGTTGCACGGCGTCGTCGTGGGGGCGCTGCTCGACGCTGACGTGCCGTACGCGTACGTGTCGCCGGCGACGCTCAAGAACTACGCCACCGACAAGGGCAACGCGACCAAACAGCAGATGGCCGATGCCGCGTACCTCGCAGCCGGCGCCGAGTTCCCCGGCGACCTGAACGCCAAGGGCGACGGCGGCGACATGTGCGACGCGTGGTGGCTGCGGGCGGCCGGGCACGACTGGTGCGGGCTGCCGCAGTTCACCATGCCGCAGGCTCAGCGCGACTACCTGAGCAAGGCGGATTGGCCGGACGCGTACGCGCAGCGGTACGTGATGGGGGCCGCGGCATGAGCACTCGAACCGCGAAGCGGCAGCAACTCGGCGACGCACTGCCCGGCATGCCGGATGTCCTCAAGTCCAAGCCGATCAAGGCGACTGGCGACGAGGCATGGAAGGCGCGCACCCTCGACGAGGCGATCGCCCGCACTTACGAACTGCTCGACCAGACGATCAGCAAGTACAGCACCGGCCGGGCGTTCGTCACCCGCGGCGAGCGGGTCATCGATTACGGGCTGTTCGAGCTGCTCGGGCTGTTCGTGCTGTACTCCGGCGGCAACGACTCGGTTGTGCTGCAGCACCTCTTGCGCAAGTACATGCGCGACCGTGGGCTGTTCCGCCACCACTTCGGCGGCATCATCCACGTAAACACCGGCACCGCGATCGAGCAGACGACACAGCACGTCCGCGAGACGGCCGCCGCGTGGGATTGGAAGCTGCACGAGCTGCACCCGCGGGTGACGTACCTCGACCTCGTGCTCGGCAACGTCCTCGCAACCCGCGGGCCGAACAAGGGGCGCCCGGTGTGGCTGGGGTTCCCCGGCCCCGGCGGCGACAGCCACAACGTGATGTACATGCGGCTGAAAGATGAGCCGCTGCAGGCATTCCGGCGCAGCCTCGTCGGACCGAGCGGCGGCATACGCCGCAAAGTGATCTACGTCGGCGGGATGCGGTGGGCGGAGTCTCAGAAGCGATTCCGTACTGCCTCCGAGGTCGACGTCGACGGCGCGATCGTGTGGCTGTCGGCGATCGTGCACTGGACGAACGAGCACATGCGCGAGTACCGCGCCCGCTATCGGTGCCAGCAGCAGCACAAGCACTCGGCGCACCGCCTGTGTGGGCCCGAGGCGCTGCCGCTCAACGAGGTGACCGAGCACCTTCACATGTCGGGTGACTGCGCGTGCGGTGCGTTCGCTAAGCCGGGCGAGCTCGAAGAACGGCGGTTCTTCTACCCGGACAACGCCGGGCAGATCGACGAATGGCAACGCATCGCAGAGGCGGCCGGGATCGCCGCCTGCAAGTGGGGCGAGCGCCCGCCGGGTACCGAGCGAAAGCCGAAGGGCCGCCGGGTCAAGGAACGGCTGTGCGCCGGCTGCGCCCCGCCACTCGAGGGACAGACCGACATTCTCGACGACTGGCGGGATCGCGGTCTGCTCACCGACGCGCAGTACGCCACGTTCACCCGGCCTGCGGCATGAGCGCCGCACTCACGCCGACGATCGGCGGCCGCCGACCAGGGTTCGGGATCCGAGTCCGTAAGGACGGGAACAAGGCGCTCGCCGTCGCAGACACCGACTGCCCGTGCGGGCAGTTCAGCAAGTCCGCGGCCGGCGACGTCGAGGTCGAGGCGCTCGTGATCCGGTACGGCCGGCACCGCCGAGACGACTGCCCGATGCCCGAAGTCCGCGCAGCGGCCGCAGAGCAGTACGCGGCGCTGCAGCAGTCCCTCAACAAGCGACGGAGGAAGTAGCCCATGCCAAAGATCGACAAAGACGCGCATGTCGAGGTCAAGCTCGACGGCGCCGCCGGACTGCTCGAACAGTCCCTCACCGACGAGCAGCGTCGAGGCTTGTTCGAGTACCCCGGAATGAGCGTGATCGCGATCGTCGAGTTCACGAGCGTCACGTACACCGGGCATGCGTCCAGCGAGGACAAGTCGCCGCAAGTCAAGGTGCGCATGTCGCTCGCCGAGGCGGCGCAGGACCACGACCAGGCCGCGAAAGTCCTCGAAGTGGCGCGGGCGATGATGCGGCGCCGCAAGATGCAGGACACCCTCGACGAACTCGGACCCGGCACCCACGACGCCGAGCACGCGGTCGCCGAGGCGCTCGCCTCGCATCCGACCGAAACCGAGTACGAGCACCACCAGGAGCGGCAGGCAGCGCGCCGAGGGCGTACCCGGCACGGCCGGATCGAGCAGCACGGGTGACCAGGAAGCCCAAGAGCGGCGGCGGCGCGAGCCGATCGCGCTGCCGCTGCGGGCGACCCGTTTATCGGCAGGTCGTCGGCGCCCTGACAGTCACGGCGGACGTCGACGGGTTGGCGCTCGCCGAGGCGCTGCAGCGCACCGGCCCGAACCGGCTCGCATGGTGCCTGTACCAGCGGTCGGAGTGGACGCCGCAGACGCTGCGCGAGGCGCATCCGAGCAGCCACCCCGAGGGCTGCCCGCACCCGCACGTCGTCGACCACGAGTGCGCCGCCCCGCCGACCGCCGCCCGCCCGGCGGGCCGCAGAACACGCAAGAACTCGCCGGCTGTCCATCCCGGACAGCAGCAACTCGCAATCTGATCAGGAGTCACCCCGATGCCATGGTTCGTCGTTGACGACAACGCCGACAGTCACCCCAAGTTCGTCGCGGCCGGGAACGCGGCGATCGGGCTGTGGGCGCGTACGGGCGCGTATGCGGCGCGACACCTGACTGACGGCATGGTGCCCGGCGACATCGCGAAGATGTACGGCTCGAAGCCGCAGATCGCGAAGTTGCTCACGTCCGGGCTGTGGCACGAGCACGGGCACTCGTGCACGCACTCGAAGTGCCTGCAGCCTGCGCCCGGCGACTTTGCAATTCATGACTACCTCGTTTACAACCCGCGGCGCACCGACGTTCTCGCGAAGCGCGAGCGGGCCGCGGAGAAGAAGCGTAAGCAGCGTGCCGGGCAGGATCCGGACGCGAATCACAGCAGTTTCGCCGACGATCCGCACGCGAATCGCGACGGAATCGACGACGATTCGTCGACGAATCGCACGCCGGAAAATGACGAGTCCGCAGGTCACGGCGATGCGTCCCCAGGGGACAGCGGGGGGACTCGCGCGCGCGCGTTCCCCTCCCCTCCCCTCCCCTCCCATAAGGGGGGTGCAGATAGTGAGTCGTCTGCAGGTAGTAGCGGGCGCGGCCGCGAGGCTCTCTCTCTGATCCCCGCCGATTGGCAGCCGAGCGACGACGACGTGCAGGCGGCGCAGCTCGCCCGCAGCGACGCCGGCCGCGAGCAGCTCACCAGGCAGCAGCTCGACGTCGTCACGCGGAAGTTCGTACGGCGCATGGCCGACGACGGCGTGCGCGCCGCCGGGTTCGGCGGTCGCTGGCAGCAGTGGGCCGAGAACGAGCGCACCGAGCAGCCGAGCGTCGGCGGCAACGTCGTGCACCTGCCGGGCGCCATGACCAAGAGCCAGCAGCAGCGAGCCGGACTCGACCGGCTGCGGCAGCAGATGAAGGGAGGTCACTCCGCATGACCCTCGACGAATCCCTCGAACTGCTCGCGCAGATCGCGCTCGTCGACGACCGCGTCGTCAAGGTCGACGAGGCCGAGCAACAGGCGCAGGTCACCATGTGGGCGGCGATCCTGCGCGACGTGCCGCTGCAGTTCGCCGGGCAGGCGGTCGGCGAGCACTACGCCGCGAGCGCGTACCCGATCCTGCCGAAAGACATCGCCGAGCGGTGGCGTAACACGGTCCGCGACCGGCTCGGCCGGGCGGTCGGCACGTTCGAGCCGACCGATCACCCGCACCTCGACCCCGACGACGTGCCGGGCTATCAGACCGCGTTGCGCGCCGTGCGAGGTGCGGTCGCCGGCGGCGACGCGCAGCCGGTCGCGGTCGGCGAGCTCATGCCGGCGCAGGGCAGCACTTTCGGCAGCCGGCTCGCCGAGCTCGTGCCCGCGAACGAGCAGTTTGTCGCCGCGAAGCTGCAGCGCTACCCGCGCCGCGAGCAGCCGGCCGGCCCGCCCGAGCGAGCCGTGCACTGTCCGGCGTGCGGCGCCTCGGCGGGCCGACCGTGCCAGACGACGAGCCGCGGCCGCCGGATGACCGGCACGCACCCCTCGCGCCGCGACGTGTACGACGCGGCGCAGCCCACCGACAGCAAGGGAGATCAGCCGTGAAGCAACGCGATCCGCTGCTCGCCGAGTTGTACCCGACCGGCTCGTACGGCGGGCCGCGCCCCGGCGACCGTCGATCGGGGGAGCCCGACCCCGACGGGCCGCGCCGGTTCGCCGCCCTCGCCGCCGCTGTCGCCGAGATCGACGAAGAGAACGGCTACGGGGTGCACCACTGCTACCGGCAGACCAGGAAGGCAGCAGCATGAGCGACCCGAAGATGACGGCCGTCGAGGCGCTGCTCGCCCTCGCCCGGCGTCACATCGACGGCGAGGCGGCGCAGGCGCTCGTCGACGAGGCGACCCGCGAACTCACCGGCCGCATGGTCGTCCGGCCCGAGCAGCAGCTCGTACCGCTGCGGTTCGTGCTGCGCCGCCGCCGGGACATATCCGGGATCAGCGGGCTCGGCGACGTCGCCGACGGCGTGCTGTGGCCGGACGGTACGGCGTCCGTGCGGTGGCGCGGCGAGCACCCGTCGGAAGTGTTTTGGGATCGCGGCCGCGTGTCTGTCGAGTTCATCCATGGGCATCAGGGCGCGACCGAGGTCGAGTTCATCGACCAGGACGGCGAGCAGCCGGCGCCGCCCGTGTCCGCGATCGACCCGGCTGCCGTGCCGCTCGTCATGCGCCGTGTCCTCGAACACGCGTTGAAGCGCCCCGTTCCTTGCCCGCGGTGCGAGCGCACCTCGACGTGCAGGTGCGCCAACGCCGACCGCACCGAGGGGCGAATCGACACCGTGCTCGGCGCGCTCGCGCCGTGGCTCAACTCCCGTACGGGCGAGGCGGCGTGAACCCGCACGACTTTGACGACGTCGACGAGCCCGACCTCGACGAGGCGCTCGACGAGCTCACCGACGACGAGCTCGCGGCCGCCCTCGACGCCCTGTACGGAAACGACCCGCTCGCCGGATACGACACACCGGTCACGCGGCGACGTAAGCCAAACGCGATCGGCCGCAGCGTGCACGACGTGCTGCGAACCCTCTGACCCGCCCGCCATCCACAGACTGTGAGAAACCCCGTGGAAAACACGACGACCAGGAAGAGCCCGACGCCCGAGGCGTACGACGCCGCATGCGCCGCACTATGGGCGCACCGCGACCGCGCCAACGCCCTTGAAGCTGGACTCGACGCGATCCGCGCATGGCGGCACACCATGCCGGCCGGAAACACGGCCGAGTTCGCCGGGCTCGACGCGATCCTCGACGCGCTCGTCGACGGCGTCGAGGCACCCCTGCAGCGACTGCAGCCGCCGACCAACCTGCAGGAAGCTGTCACCGCCCATCGCGCCGTGATGCGTGAGCGCGGTACTGCGCTCGCAGCTACGCGGGTCGTGTGGGATCAGATCGAGGCTGCCGCGGTACGCGATATCGACCGGCACATGCCCCACAACCGCACCTGAAACGACGGCGGGGCGCCCCTTGCCGGCAAGCAATCCGGGGCGCCCCCGCTTCCCTCGCGGTGTGATCAGCCTACGCCCCATGCATCACAGGAGCGCTCACCATGCCTCACACCGCCCGCCGTACGACCGCCGACGACCTGCAGGTCGTCGTCGACCACTGGACCCACATGCGCGACCTGATCGACACCTCACAGACCTCGGGCACATGGCCGGCCGCCATGGGCAAGGGCGAGTACCTGCACGAGGTCGACCGCACGCGCAGCGAGCTCGAGCTCGCGATCGAGCACGCGCAGCACCTGATCACGAAGCACGATGCGCACGGCCGCGTGCAGTACGAGTGCGTGCACTGCGACTACGTCGGCGAGGGCGGCGCCCACACCCCGCGCGCCGACCGCGAGCCGGGGCAGCTCGGCGAACGCCCCGTACCGCTGCGGCTGCACGTCGTCGACGCGTGCCGCGCCGTCGAGGTCGCTCTCTGCTCGCTAGCCGACGAGATCGCCGCCGAGGTGCAGCTCGCGCCGCTCACTCCGTTGCGCCCGGTCAAGCACACCGGTTACGGCACCCGCCGCGAGGCGCAGATCGCGGCCGCCGACCGGGCTCGCCGCGGCGAGCTCGCCGCCGAGGACGTCGCGAGCCCGTCCCGCTGGTCGTTCACCATGGGCGACCGGTCGGCCGTGCGTGCCGCCGAGTGGCTGCTCGCCCGGTTCAACGGAGAGACCGAGCACTGCAAGCCGATCAGCAGCCTGCACCGCGCGCACATCACGGTCGTTGCCCGCGAGGCGGCACGACGGATCGAGCGCACGATCGGCGGGCTCGGCGCCCGGTACTCGGTCCCCATGGACGACCGGCCGTGCCCGTACTGCGGCAGCTCGCTCACGCTGCACCGTGGCGGCGGGCTCGACGACGTCGTCGTGTGCGCCGGCCCGGACTGCGAGGCGCCGGTCGGGCTGGACGGCGGGCGCCGCACGTGGTCGACGCCCGAGCAGCTCGCCGCGCTGCAGGTCGCCCTCGACGCGGCCGAGCGCCGGCGCAAGCGTGCCGATGCTCGTCGCCGGCAGCGCGCGGCACGACGAGCCGCTGCGTAGGTCAACGCAGCGCCGCCCGCCGAAGGTTGGCGGGCGGCGCGCAGAAGAGCTACGGCGGCGAGTGGAGCTAGCCTCGCCTACGTGGCCATATGTGGCGGGGCGTCAGGACTGACCTGCGTAAAGTCCGTTTCGGGCGGTTTGGCGTGAGTGAGAGTTAGATCTCAAAACCCCGGGTCGAGTTGGCGTTGCAAATGGCCCACACCCGAAGATTCATCTCAACCGCGAGGACCCGTCGGCGCTACCTCTCACAGCACACCGACGGGTCCCTCTCGGGTCTGAATCCTGCAAAGAAACGAGACCACGCTTTGGACACTACACAGATCACACCCCCCAAGCCGACCACTTCGCGCGCGATCCTCATCACGTTGCTTTTCCTCGTCGGCAGCAATCTTGGGTTCATCTCGGGCATCTTCGCCGGCGCCGTCGGTCACCTTTCGCCGTACGCCGCGACTGTCGCGGGGGCCGGCGTGTTTGGCGCGACACTCGCGATCGGCCTCCCGATCCTGATCTTCATCATCAAGGGCGACGGCGGCTGATCTTCAACGCTCACTGGGGCGGCGGCACCCACACATCGGGACCGCCGCCGCGCCACTCGATCAGGTCGGACTCGGCGACGTCGCCGGCGTCCATCCCTTCGAGGCCGGCTCGGCGCAGGAACTCCGCGACGTCGAGGAGGCTGTACGCGAGCCCGAGAATCTCGCCGTCGACGCGTACGCGGCGGCCGCCGGTCGGCGAGGGCGGGTACACGATCACGGGTCGCGGCGTGTCCATGGATCCATGGTCCGGCCGGGCGCCGCCGGCTGCAGCGCGAGGTGATCCGTCCGGGCATGACAGGACCCCGCCGGGTTGTCCGCGGCGGGGTCGTCGTCGTTGGCCTACTGCTCGCCCTCGGTCTGCAGGTCGGTTCGTTGACCGGGGCGTAGGTCGCGGGCATCCCAATACCGGCGCACCTCGTCGAGATCCCACTCGTCACGGGTGCTGCCGGGGCGGCGTCGCGGCTGCGGGAAGTCGTCGTGCGCACGGCGCCAGTTGTGCACGGACTGCCGCGAAATGCCGAGCTCGGCGGCAACCTGCGACATGTTCCCCAACCTGGGTTCCCTCTCGCCCGCATCCGACATCGGCGGCTCTTCCCGCTCTGGCATGGCGCCCATCCTGCCCTAACCTCGTTGACACTGTAAAGCAGGTTCCCGTACTGTCGAACCCGCACAACGGAATGCCCCGGCCGGCGCCGCTAACGCCACATGGCCGGGGCGGACCGTGCCCGCAACCGTCACGAAGAGGGCTGATCCGCGTGGCCGATGGTAACGGCGAGCTGAACAGCGCGCCCACCAGTACAGACCGACCAAAGCTCACCGACCTGCAGCGCCGCCTCGTCGCCGGCGTTGCGACCGGTGCCGCCCTGATCGCCGTAATTGGGTTCGTCGGCTCGTACGCAGCCGTTCGCCGCCTCGCGGAAGCGAAGCACTTCGGCGCATTCGCGATGATCTTCCCGGTCGGCGTCGACGCCGGCATCTTGGTACTGCTCGCCCTCGATCTGCTGCTCACATGGCTACGCATGCCGTTCGCCATGCTGCGTCAAACGGCATGGCTGCTCACCTCGGCGACGATCGCGTTCAACGGGGCGGCCGCGTGGCCCGACCCGATCGGCACGGGCATGCACGCCGTGATCCCGGTCCTGTTCGTGGTCGTCGTCGAGGCGGCACGGCACGCGATCGGCGTCGCCGCAGAGATCAGTGCCGCGAAGCACATGGAATCGGTACGGCTGTCACGGTGGCTGCTCGACCCGGTCGGCACGTTCCGGCTGTGGCGGCGTATGAAGCTGTGGGAGCTGCGGTCGTACGAGCAGGTGATCAAGCTCGAACAAGAGCGGCTGATCGAGCGGGCTCGGCTGCGCCGTCGGTACGGGCGCAGGTGGCGCTCGAAGGCACCTGTCGAGGCGGTGCTCGCGCTGCGGCTCACGCGGTACGGGCGCCCCCTCGCCCCGGTCGAGGGCGTGCTCGACGTCGACGACGCCCCGGCCGCCCCGGTCGAGGTCGACCACTTCGGCGGGTACACCCCGCCCCGGATCGAGGGCGCCCCGAAGCGTCGCCCCCTGCAGGGCGCCCCGGCACTGCCGCCCCCGCCCCCGAACGCCCCCGAGGCGGACGCCCCGCAGAACGAGGGCGCCCCCGAGCGCCCCGCCCTCGACGAGCAGGGCGCCCCGCACGACGACGAGCCCGCCCCCGAGGGCGCCCCCGAAGAACCCGCCCCCGACACCGAGGGCGACCAGGAACGCCCCGACACCGAGGGCGACGCCCCACTCGGCGAGGGCGGCGACGAGGGCGACGCCCCGCGCGACGAGCAGCGGCCGCCGACCCGAGACGACGCTAAGCGGAAGATCCTCGCGCTGCGGCGCGAGCTCGGCGAGCGACCGAAAGAGGGGCAGGTCGTCGAGGTGCTCGAAATGCTCAACGGCTACCCCTACACCTCCCGTCGCCACGCTCAGACGCTGCGCGACGAGGTCGAGGCCGACGAACGCAAGCGCCTCGAACGCGAGTCACCCAACGTCCGCTCACTGACCGGCACATGACGGTCTGACTGTGACTGCAACTGCAGTCACACCTCGTCCCTCACCCCCTCTCACCCGCCGAAACCCGACCGCAGACACACCCCCGCCGCACCACGACCGCAGTCGCAGTGAAGGAGCATCACCGGTGTCAGACACCACAGCACCGCCCGCGCCGACCGCGGCCGCGCCCGAACCGCCCGTCGAGGCGTCGCCCGCGCCGCCCGTACCCGCGCCCGAACCGGCCGTCGAGCCGGACGTCGAGACCGAGCCGCGCACCCGTCGCCGTCGCGGCGGCGTACCGATCGAGCCGCTCGTGATCGGTGCCGGAAACGGAACCGCCGTAGCGGCGACCGCCGCCTATCAGGCAGCCGGCCCGATGGGGCTCGCCGCCGCAGCCGGAACCGCCGTTGTCCTCGCGGCCGGCGGCATGGTGCAGCGCCGCCGCACCGTTCGCCGCCGCACCACTACCGGGGCGGGGCGCATACGGGGCGGGGCGGGTGCCGCGAACCGAGGGCGTACTCGGGGCGGGGCGTCCGGGGGCGCCTCGACCTGTGCAAGCAGGGACTCGGAGCGCGGGGCGCGGCGCTGGTCGCCGAGGCCCTCTCCGAGATGTCCGCCGTCTCGGACGGACC
>NZ_JBEYFS010000110.1:0-37861 GCF_040634475.1 Streptomyces sp. NPDC007095 | reverse complement strand
AAACGCCCGGTTACATTCCGAACCCGGAAGCTAAGCCTCACAGCGCCGATGGTACTGCAGGGGGGACCCTGTGGGAGAGTAGGACGCCGCCGAACTCATATTAAAAGAGCTGGTCCCCGAACTTCGGTTCGGGGACCAGCTCTTTTTTGTTGTCCGACACTTTGCGTTCACTTTGCGCGACAAGCATCCGCGGCATGGGTACTGCTGCAATGCTCAGGGCCGCGGGCGTCGGAGTCGGCGACGAGGTCATCGTGCCGGCGTTCGGGAACGTCGAGGTCGCGGAGGCCGCGGCCCAGGTCGGTGCGTCGGCCGTCTTCGGCGACATAGACCCGGTGACGTACTGCCTCGACGCCGGCGCTGTCGAGGCGGCCGTGACCCCGCGGTCGACCGCCATAGTCGTCGTACACCGCTTCGGTCGGTCGGCCGACATGGCGCGGCTGCGGGACGTCGGACAGCGACGCGGGCTCCTGGTGCTGGAACTGGGCGAGTCCGAGGCGCCGTACGACGAGATCGCGCAGCGCAGGGAGCGGGCCGCCTATCTCGACGGGCGGCTGAGCGGAGTGCGTACGCCGGACGGCGGCGACGGGCACACGTACCAGCAGTACGTCGTGCGCGTGCCCGGCAATGGCCGGCCGGACCGGGACGCCTTCGCGCGGGCCGTACGGGCCAAGGGGGTTGAGTGCCGGGTGCCGGTGAAGACGCCTGTGCACCGGCTGCCCGGGTTCCGTCGGGACGTGCACCTCCCGGAGACGGAGCGGGCCGCCGACGAGACCCTCGCGCTGCCCGTGGACGCGTCGCTGACGAGGCGGGAGATGCAGCGGATCGTCTCCGCGTGCAATGCGCTCGGGGGATTGCTGCAGCCGGCCTTCTGATCCGGCGGGACTGGTTGGGAGCACGGTCTTGTTCGGGGTATGATCTATTTCGTTGCCGCGAGGGAAACCTCGAAAAGGTGACTGGCCCCCCTAGCTCAGTCGGCAGAGCGTCTCCATGGTAAGGAGAAGGTCAACGGTTCGATTCCGTTGGGGGGCTCCAGCAGAAAAGGCCTCCGCCCTTACGGGCGGGGGCCTTTCTCATATCCCGGAGGCGGCTCCCCGGAGCCGGTCCCGACCTCAGTCCCGCTGAAGGCCCGGCACCCGCATCGCCAGAATCGCCATGTCGTCGGACGGGGCGTCGGAGGCGAAGCGTTCGACCGCGCGCATGACGCGGGCGGCCACCGCTCCCGCCGTGAGGCCCGTGCACGTGGTGAGGACGTCCGTGAGGCCGTCGTCCCCCAACATGCGGATGCCCTCGCGGCGTTCGGTGACGCCGTCCGTCACGCACAGCAGGACGTCGCCCGGGTCGAGGGTGATGGTCTGCTCGTACAGCTCCAGGTCCTCCATGACACCGAGGAGGGGCTGCGGTTCGGCGGCTGCCTCTACGGTGCCGTCCTGGCGCAGGCGGAGCGGGAGCGGGTGGCCTGCGCAGACCACCTTCAGCATGGCGCTGCCGTCCTCCTGGGGCCACAACTCGCCGTACAGCAGGGTCAGGAAGCGGCTGCGGGCGCCCTCGTCCAGGATCGCGGAGTTCAGGCGCTCCAGGACCGCGGGGCCGCCGAAGCCCTCGCGGGCCAGGAGGCGCAGGGCGTGCCGGGCGAGGCCCGTGACCGCCGCCGCCTCCGGGCCCGTACCGCAGACGTCGCCGATGGCGAAGCCGTAGACACCGTCACGAATCGGGAAGAGGTCGTAGAAGTCGCCGCCGACCTCGTTGCCCTCGCCGGCCGCGCGGTAGATGACCTCGACCTCGACGCCGTCGATGTGCGGGAGGTCGGGCGGCAGGAGGCTGCGCTGGAGGGACTGGCTGATGGCCGTGCGCTCCGAGTACAGACGGGCGTTGTTGAGGGCCAGAGCGGCCCTGCGGGACAGGTCCTCGGCCAGTTCCAGGATTTCCTGGCGGAAGTGTTCGTCGGAGGGCTTGCCGAGCGTCAGCATGCCGATGACGCGGTTGCGGGCCACCAGGGGCAGGACGACGGTCTCCCCGCCGACCGCCGCGGCCGTCGCCAGGGTCGTGCCGATGCCGGAGGTGACCGAGGCGGGCTCGCCGAGGCCCAGGCTGCGCATGGAGGTGCGCAGGGCCGCCTGGTGGGCCGCCTCGCCCGGGGCCGCCCAGACGCGGGCGCCGGGGGTGGGGACCGGGTCCGGTGGGGCGATCTTCGAGAGCAGGGCCTTGAGGCCGTCGATGCGTTCCTCGTCCTCGTGCAGGACGTACGAGAGGTACGGGTCCGAGGCCTGGTCGGCGATCGTGTAGACCGCGCACCAGGTGGCGAGGGTCGGGACCGTCATCTGGGCCATGAGGGCGAGGGTCTGGTCGCGGTCCAGGGTGCCGGCGAGGAGGTCGGAGGCCTCGACGAGGAAGCTCAGCGAGCCGCGGCGCAGGCGTTCCAGCTCGCCCAGGCGGGCCGATTCCACCGCGAGCGCGATGCGGTCGGCGGCGAACTGGAGGCGCAGGGCCTCCTCGTTGGAGTAGCGGGCGGGTCCCTCGGCCGCGACACCGAGGGAGCCGGTGAGGCGGCCCTCGACCTTCAGGGGGACCGTGACGACCGAGCGCATGCCGGTGCCGGCCAGCAGCGGTACGGCGCCGGGGACGACCGTCAGGTCCTCGTGGACGGCGGGCATACGGGCCGAGCCGTAGCGGCCGGGGCCCGCCTCGACGGGGACGCGGGCGAAGCGCTGGCGGGCGGAGGGCAGGCCCGTCGACGCTCGTACCTCCAACTCCGTCTCGTCGTCGGTCGCAAGGAGCAGGAAGGCGGAGTCGCCGTCGAGCATGTCGCGGGCGCGCTCCACCGTGCGCTGGAGGAGGCCGTCCAGGTCGTCCGGGGCGGGGGAGCCGATGAAGACCTCGAAGGGGTCCGTGGCCTGGCCCTCGGAGCTGGTCGTCGTGTCGGTGGCCGACGCCCGCAACGGGGTCTGCAGGACGGCGCGTTCGTGGTCGCGTACGAGGAGGCAGACCGTGGACGGTTCGCCACCGGTGTCACGGACGCGGAGGTGGGAGGCGTAGACCGGGGTCACGCGGCCGCTCGCGCCCCGGAGCCCGTAACTACCCTCCCAGCGCGAGAGTTGGAGGGCCTCGACGATGCCGGTGCTGGTGCCCGGGGTGTGGGGCCAGGCCGCGAGGTCGGTGAGGGGCTTGCCGATGACCTGCTCGGCGGCGTACCCGAAGAGGTCCTCCGCGTCCTCGTTCCACGCCGAGATGGCGCCGACGCGGTCGATCTGGATCACCGCGACGCGGACGCGGCCGTCGGCGAGCGGAAGGAGATCGGCGGGGAGCGCGGGACCCGCCGTGCGGGTGCCGACCGGGCGATCCGGGAGGTCGAGGTGGAACCAGACCTGCTTGTGTGTGGGGGAGTAGTCGACGCCCCAGCGGCCGGCCAGGGCGGCGCACAACTGGAGTCCGCGCCCGCCCTCGCGGTCGGGGCCGCCCATGTTCACAGCCGCCGCCTGGAGTGGAATCTCGCGTTCCGGGTAGCGGTCCGCCACCTCGATGCGTACGCCTCCGTCGCTGCGCAGACACAGGACATCCGCGGAGGTGCCCGCATGCACGACAGCGTTGGTGACGAGTTCGCTGGTCAGGACGACTGCGTCGTCGACGATGTCGGCGAAGCCCCAGCCTTGGAGGGTGTCGCGGACGAAGGATCTGGCGGTCGCGACCGATCGCCCGACGGGATCGAAACTGGCGGCCGCGCGCGCGGTGATCACAGCACTCCTTGTCCGGTTGTCGGCGTGCGGGGCTCCGTGGCCGACCCGCTCCTGCCGGGGCAGTGCCTGGTCCCCCGTCGGCCGAGGATCCTGGGGCTGTCCCCCAGGATGCAGTCCGGTGGTCATGGTGCGGTGCCCCTCCGATGCCTGCCCGCTCGTTCTTGTGCCACCGCCCAGGCCGGACAAACCGGCGTGGCTGGACAGCCGCATGCAAGGTTACTTACCTTCGCCGTCCATGCGGATGCCGGTCACCAGTGTTTCCGTCGGGAGAGGGGCAGAGTTTCCGTTCGGACAGGTGCCTGTGTTTCCGTCCTGAGGAGACTGTGGCCGCCTCCGGGCGGTGTGCGGACGATGTGCGAAGCTGCCGAACTGTTATGGCCTGGTTCAGTCGGGGTGAAACACTGGGCAAGCTCCAGTGAGAAGGTCGGACAGGCCGAGTGCCTGCCGGTTCGCCGAGCAAGTAGTACCTGAGCACGAGCAGTAGTACCCGAGCAAGCAGTACCCGAGTACGCCGAGCAGTAATGGTCGACCCTTGCGGGAGGGACACAGTGGAGTCTGGCGCAGCGACGCGGGGCGGTAAGACGCGCGCAGAAGACGGACAGTCCCTGAACAACCGGCGCGCACCACGCAATGGCACCACCGAGGTGGATACGGCTGCCCTGAACAGGCTGCTGACGGCCCTGGTGTCGATGCGGGACGGCAATTTCCGCAAGCGTCTCACGGTCTCCGGTGATGGCGTGATGTCGGAGATCGCGGCTGTCTTCAACGAGGTGGCGGACCGGAATCTGCATCTGACGGGTGAGCTGTCGCGGGTGCGGCGGGTGGTCGGGCGTGAGGGAAAGCTCACGGAACGGCTGGAATCGGGCGCCTGCGAGGGTTCCTGGGGTGCCGCGATCGACGCGTCGAACGCGCTCGTCGACGACCTCGTACGACCGGTCTCCGAGGTCGGCCGGGTGCTGTCCGCGGTGGCGGAGGGTGATCTGTCGCCGCGTATGGAGCTGCGGGCGCAGGCGGCGGACGGCAACGGGCATCCGCTGCGCGGGGAGTTCCTGAAGGTCGGACGGACGGTCAACAACCTGGTCGACCAGCTGTCGACGTTCACCGACGAGGTCACGCGGGTGGCCAGTGAGGTGGGCACCGAGGGCAAGCTGGGCGGGCAGGCCCGGGTGCGTGGGATGTCCGGTTCGTGGAAGGACCTCACGGATTCGGTCAACACCATGGCGTACCGGCTGACGGCTCAGGTGCGTGACATCGCTCTTGTGACGACGGCGGTCGCGAAGGGCGACTTGTCCCGGAAGGTCACGGTTCATGTGGCCGGCGAGATGCTGGAGCTCAAGAACACCGTCAACACGATGGTGGACCAACTGTCGTCGTTCTCCTCCGAGGTGACGCGTGTCGCCCGCGAGGTGGGCACCGAGGGTGAGCTCGGCGGCCAGGCGCAGGTGCCCGGTGTGGCCGGTGTGTGGAAGGACCTCACCGATTCGGTGAACCTGATGGCCGGCAACCTCACGGCGCAGGTGCGCGGGATCGCGCAGGTGACGACGGCGGTCGCGAGCGGTGACCTGTCGCAGAAGGTGACCGTCTCCGCGCGCGGCGAGGTCGCACAACTCGCCGAGACGATCAACCAGATGACCGAGACGCTGCGGACGTTTGCGGACGAGGTCACGCGTGTGGCCAACGAGGTCGGTGGCGAGGGGCGGCTCGGCGGTCAGGCGAACGTGCCGGGCGCGGCGGGGACGTGGAAGGACCTGACGGACTCCGTCAACACGGTGTTCCGGAATCTCACGACCCAGGTGCGGGACATCGCCGCGGTGACGACGGCGGTGGCCAACGGTGATCTGTCGCAGAAGGTCACCGTCGACGTGGCCGGCGAGATGCTGGAGCTGAAGAACACCGTCAACACGATGGTCGACCAGTTGTCGTCGTTCGGTGTCGAGGTCACGCGCGTGGCGCGCGAGGTCGGTGTCGAGGGTGAACTGGGCGGCCAGGCGCAGGTGCCGGGTGTGGCCGGTACGTGGAAGGATCTCACCGACTCCGTCAACACGGCGTTCCGGAACCTGACGGGTCAGGTCCGCAACATCGCGCAGGTGACGACGGCGGTCGCGAACGGTGACCTCTCTCAGAAGGTGACGGTCGACGTCTCCGGAGAGATGCTCCAGCTGAAGAACACCGTGAACACGATGGTGGACCAGCTGTCCTCGTTCGCCGACCAGGTGACGCGGATGGCCCGGGACGTGGGCACGGAGGGCCGCCTCGGCGGTCAGGCCCGCGTGGACGGCGTGTCCGGTACGTGGAAGGAACTCACCGACTCCGTCAACTTCATGGCGGGGAACCTGACCTCGCAGGTACGGCAGATCGCCCAGGTCACCACGGCGGTGGCGCGGGGTGACCTGTCGCAGAAGATCGACGTGGACGCGCGCGGCGAGATCCTGGAGCTGAAGAACACCATCAACACGATGGTCGACCAGCTCTCCGCCTTCGCGGACCAGGTGACGCGGGTGGCCCGTGAGGTGGGTACGGAGGGCCGTCTCGGCGGTCAGGCGCAGGTGCCCGGCGTCGCCGGTGTGTGGCGCGACCTGACGGACTCCGTGAACGGCATGGCCGGCAACCTCACCGCCCAGGTGCGCAACATCGCGCAGGTCGCGACCGCGGTGGCGCGGGGTGACCTGTCGCAGAAGATCGACGTGGACGCGCGCGGCGAGATCCTGGAGCTGAAGAACACCCTCAACACGATGGTGGACCAGCTCTCGAACTTCGCCGAGCAGGTGACGCGGGTGGCCCGCGAGGTGGGCACGGAGGGCATGCTGGGCGGTCAGGCCGAGGTGCAGGGTGTCTCCGGCACCTGGAAGGACCTCACGCAGTCCGTGAACTTCATGGCGAACAACCTGACCATCCAGGTCCGTAACATCGCCGAGGTCACGACGGCGGTCGCCATGGGAGACCTGTCGAAGAAGATCACCGTCGACGCCAAGGGCGAGATCCTCGAACTCGTCACCACCGTGAACACGATGGTGGACCAGCTGTCGTCCTTCGCCGAGCAGGTGACGCGGGTGGCCCGCGAGGTGGGCACCGAGGGCATCCTGGGCGGCCAGGCGCACGCGTCGGGCGTCACGGGCATCTGGAAGGATCTCACCGACAACGTCAACCTGATGGCCAACAACCTGACCATGCAGGTGCGCAACATCTCCCAGGTCGCCGCCGCCGTCGCCAACGGCGATCTGACCCGTACGGTGACGATCGAGGCGCGCGGCGAGGTCGCGCAGCTCGCCGACACCTTCAACACCATGGTGAAGACGCTGAGTTCGTTCGCCGACCAGGTCACCAAGGTGGCCCGCGAGGTCGGCACGGACGGCATCCTCGGCGGGCAGGCGCACGTCCCGGGTGTGGCCGGTACGTGGAAGGACCTCACCGAGTCCGTGAACGGGATGGCGTCCAACCTGACCGGTCAGGTGCGCAACATCGCGATGGTCACCACGGCCATCGCCAAGGGCGACCTCACCAAGAAGATCGACATCGACGCGCGCGGCGAGATCCTGGAGCTGAAGACCACCATCAACACGATGGTCGACCAGCTGTCGTCCTTCGCCGAGGAGGTCACCCGAGTCGCCCGCGAGGTGGGTACAGAGGGGCAACTGGGCGGCCAGGCACGCGTGCGTGACGTCGACGGCACCTGGCGCGACCTCACCGAGTCGGTGAACGAGATGGCCGGGAACCTGACCCGGCAGGTGCGTGCCATCGCGCGCGTGGCGACCGCGGTGACCCGCGGCGACCTGAACCTGAAGATCGACGTGGACGCCTCGGGCGAGATCCAGGAACTTCAGGACTACATCAACAAGATGATCGCCAACCTGCGCGACACCACCATCGCCAACAAGGAGCAGGACTGGCTCAAGGGCAACCTCGCCCGTATCTCCGCGCTGATGCAGGGGCGCCGCGACCTCGACGACGTGGCCTCGCTGATCATGAGTGAGCTGACGCCGGTGGTCTCCGCCCAGCACGGCGCGTTCTTCCTCTCCATGCCGCTGGTCGACGGCAAGGAGGCGGGCGGCGACGAGGACGCGTACGAACTGCGCATGCTCGGCTCGTACGGCTACTCGATGGGCTCCATGCCGACGTCGTTCCGGCCCGGTGAGGCGCTGATCGGGACGGCCGCGCAGGAGAAGCGCACGATCCTGGTGGAGAACGCGCCGAGCGGTTATCTGAAGATCTCGTCCGGGCTCGGCGAGGCGCCCCCGGCGCAGGTGATCGTGCTTCCGGTGCTCTTCGAGGGGACCGTGCTGGGTGTGATCGAGCTGGCGTCCTTCACGCCGTTCACGCAGATCCAGAAGGACTTCCTGAACCAGATCGCCGAGATGATCGCGACGAGCGTCAACACCATCTCCGTCAACACCAAGACGGAGGTGCTGCTCAAGCAGTCGCAGGAGCTGACCGAGCAACTCCAGGAGCGGTCGGCGGAGTTGGAGAACCGGCAGAAGGCCCTCCAGGACTCCAACGCCCAGCTGGAGGAGAAGGCCGAACAGCTCGCTCAGCAGAACCGCGACATCGAGGTCAAGAACACCGAGATCGAGGAGGCGCGGCAGGTCCTGGAGGAGCGTGCCGAGCAGCTCGCGGTCTCCATGCGCTACAAGAGCGAGTTCCTGGCGAACATGTCGCACGAGCTGCGCACCCCGCTCAACTCCCTGCTGATCCTCGCGAAGTTGCTCGCCGACAACGCCGAGTCGAACCTGACTCCCAAGCAGGTCGAGTTCGCGGAAACGATCCACGGAGCGGGTTCCGACCTGCTCCAGCTGATCAACGACATCCTCGATCTGTCGAAGGTCGAGGCGGGCAAGATGGATGTCTCGCCGACCCGCATCGCGCTGGTCCAACTCGTCGACTACGTAGAGGCCACTTTCCGTCCGCTGACCGCGGAGAAGGGCCTCGACTTCTCCGTCCGGGTGTCGCCGGAACTGCCCGCCACGCTGCACACGGACGAGCAGCGCCTCCTTCAGGTGCTGCGCAACCTGCTCTCCAACGCGGTGAAGTTCACCGACTCCGGAGCGGTCGAATTGGTGATCCGGCCCGCCGGCGCGGATGTCCCCGTGGCGATCCGGGAGCAGCTTCTGGAGGCGGGTTCGCTGCGGGACGCGGACGCCGGTCTGATCGCGTTCTCGGTGACCGACACCGGCATCGGGATCGCCGCCAGCAAGATGCGGGTGATTTTCGAGGCGTTCAAGCAGGCGGACGGCACGACGAGCAGGAAGTACGGCGGTACGGGTCTGGGGCTGTCCATCTCGCGGGAGATCGCGCGTCTGCTGGGCGGTGAGATCCACGCCCAGAGTGAGCCGGGACGCGGTTCGACGTTCACGCTGTATTTGCCGCTGCATCCGAGCGAACTGCCCCCGCAGGGCTACGGGCAGCTCGCGCCCGCCCTGGAGGCCGGGGAACTGCTCGCCTCGGAGGCGGAGCTGTCCGGGGCCGGCATCGAGACGCCGGCCGAGGTGAAGTCGTACCAGGAGACACAGAACGGGCCCGCAGCGCTCTTCAGGCGGCGCCGCAGGGCGCTGCCCGCGACCGAGCAGCGCCCGGGGCTGCCGGGGCCGAACGGGGCCGCGGGTGCCTCTCGGGAGCAGTGGGCGGCCGGCGGCCAGCAGGAGACGGCGGCACAGCCGCGCCGAGGCATCCGGTTCGAGGGCGAGAAGGTGCTGATCGTCGACGACGACATCCGCAACGTGTTCGCGCTCACCAGCGTCCTGGAGCAGCACGGCCTGTCGGTGCTGTACGCCGAGAACGGCCGTGAGGGCATCGAGGTGCTGGAACAGCACGACGACGTGACGGTCGTCCTGATGGACATCATGATGCCCGAGATGGACGGCTACGCCACGACGACGGCGATCCGCCGGATGCCGCAGTTCGCCGGGCTGCCGATCATCGCGCTCACGGCGAAGGCGATGAAGGGCGACCGGGAGAAGGCCATCGAGTCCGGCGCGTCCGACTACGTCACCAAGCCGGTCGATCCCGACCATCTGCTCTCCGTGATGGAGCAGTGGATGCGCGAGGAGTGAGCGGGATGGGTGTCGCCGGGTGGTGTCGGCGACCGGGAAGCCCGGCTGTGCGCGCCGAGTCGGGGGCGCGGGGCGCCCGACGTCGTATAACTGACGGTGGCCGAGGCCGTGTAGAAGTGCGGGATTCGGGGAACCTTCTGGTCTCCCGCTACGTTTCTGCTACGTGCACAGTGACATCGCGGTGACAGGGTGTGGCGACAGGCGGGGTGCGGCTACCATGACCGGCACAAGGACGGGCGGCGCAAGGGAGTCGTCCCCTGGGGCGGCGCCCGGTGCACTGCCGGGGCGAGGAGGGCGGGCCATGGTGCAGAAGGCCAAGATCCTTCTGGTCGATGACCGGCCGGAGAATCTGCTGGCGCTGGAGGCGATCCTCTCCGCGCTCGATCAGACACTGGTACGGGCATCGTCCGGAGAGGAAGCGCTCAAAGCGCTACTGACCGACGACTTCGCGGTCATTCTGCTGGACGTCCAGATGCCTGGAATGGACGGTTTCGAAACCGCGGCGCACATCAAGCGGCGAGAACGGACCCGGGACATCCCGATCATCTTTCTCACGGCGATCAACCACGGCCCGCACCACACTTTCCGGGGGTACGCGGCGGGTGCGGTGGACTACATCTCCAAGCCGTTCGACCCATGGGTGCTGCGCGCGAAGGTCTCGGTCTTCGTCGAGCTCTACATGAAGAACTGCCAACTGCGCGAGCAGGCGGCGCTGCTGCGGCTCCAGCTGGAGGGCGGCGGCAAGACGGCGCTCGGCTCGGCCAAGGAGCCGGCCGGTCTCCTCGCCGAACTCTCGGCGCGGCTCGCGGCCGTTGAGGAGCAGGCCGAGGCGCTGTCCAAACAGCTCGACGACGACTCGGCGGACGCGGCGGCGGTGGCGACCGCGGCCCATCTCGAACGCAAACTCACGGGGCTGCGCCGGGCGCTGGACGCGTTGGAGCCGGGCACGGGAAGCGGCGCACCATCGGTGCCGTCGCAGAACTGACCCTCGAGGAGTCCGTCGTTCGCGGTGAGCGCGCGTCAGTTCTGGTCCCTGGTACGGGCGACACGAACGGGTGAAGCAGTAGGCACACGTGTCCGCTGTCGTCTCCACCGGTAACCTCACACTCATGGCCTCACGTCAGTCCGCAGCCAAGAAGCCGCCCGCGAAGAAGGCGGCCGCTCCGACGAAGGCTCCGGCGAAGAAGGCCCCCGCGAAAAAGGCAGCCGCCAAGAAGGCGCCCGCCAAGAAGGTCGCGGCGAAAAAGGCCCCACCCGCGCCGGCGCCCAACCCCACCGGGGGCGTGTACAAGCTCGTACGCGCCGTGTGGCTGGGTCTCGCGCACGCCGTCGGCGCGATGTTCCGCGGCATAGGACGGGGTGCGAAGGGGCTCGACCCGGCGCACCGCAAGGACGGACTGGCGCTGCTGCTGATCGGGGTCGCGCTGATCGTCGCGGCGGGCACGTGGTCCAACCTGCACGGGCCCGTCGGCGACCTCGTCGAGATGCTGGTGACGGGTGCCTTCGGCCGCCTCGACCTGCTGGTGCCGATACTGCTCGCGGTCATCGCCGCCCGCTTCATCCTGCATCCCGAGAAGCCGGAGGCCAACGGGCGCATCGTGATCGGCCTGTCCGCGCTCGTCATCGGCGTGCTCGGCCAGGTCCACATCGCCTGCGGGGCGCCCGCGCGCAGCGACGGCATGCAGGCGATAAGGGACGCCGGCGGGCTCATCGGCTGGGGGGCGTCGACGCCGCTGACGTACATGATGGGCGACGTCCTCGCGGTGCCGCTGCTCGTGCTGCTCACGATCTTCGGCCTGCTGGTCGTCACGGCGACCCCCGTGAACGCGATCCCGCAGCGGCTGCGGCTGCTCGGGCAGAAGCTGGGCGTCGTCCAGGCCGACCCCGACGAGGACGCCTTCGGCGAGGACGACGAGCGCTACGACGAGCAGTGGCGTGAGGCGCTTCCCGCAGGCTCCCGGCGGCGTTCACGCGCTCCTGAGGGATACGACGCGGAGAGCGCCGAGGAGGAGGCGCTCACCAAGCGCCGCGGCCGTCCTCGGCGGCCAGGTGTGCAGCAGCCCGACCTGAACCGGCCCATGGACGCGGTGGACGTCGCCGCGGCTGCCGCGGCCGCGCTCGACGGCGCCGTGCTGCACGGGATGCCGCCCTCCCCGCTGGTCGCCGATCTGACGCAGGGCGTCACGGCGGAGCGTGACGGCTACGAGGAGACGACTCCGGTGCCGGCCGCGCGCGCCAGGGTCGTCCCGGGCGCCAAGCGGCCCAAGCAGGAGGCCCTGGCCGTCGAGTCCGTCGTGCCCGACCTCACCAAGTCCGCGCCCGACGCGCCCCGTGACCTGCCTCCGCGTGCCGAGCAGCTCCAGCTGTCCGGCGACATCACCTACTCCCTGCCGTCGCTCGACCTTCTGGAGCGCGGCGGGCCCGGCAAGACGCGCAGCGCCGCCAATGACGCCGTGGTCGCCTCGCTCCAGAACGTCTTCATGGAGTTCAAGGTCGACGCCGCAGTCACCGGCTTCACGCGTGGTCCGACGGTCACGCGCTACGAGGTCGAGCTCGGTCCCGCCGTGAAGGTCGAGCGGATCACGGCGCTGACCAAGAACATCGCGTACGCCGTCGCCAGCCCCGACGTGCGGATCATCAGTCCGATCCCCGGCAAGTCGGCGGTCGGCATCGAGATCCCCAACACCGACCGCGAGATGGTCAACCTCGGTGACGTGCTGCGCCTCGCGGACGCGGCCGAGGACGACCACCCGATGCTGGTCGCGCTCGGCAAGGACGTCGAGGGCGGTTATGTGATGGCCAACCTGGCGAAGATGCCGCACGTGCTCGTCGCCGGAGCCACCGGTTCCGGTAAATCCTCGTGCATTAACTGCCTGATCACGTCCGTCATGGTCCGGGCGACCCCCGAGGACGTCCGGATGGTCCTCGTCGACCCCAAGCGGGTCGAGCTGACCGCGTACGAGGGCATCCCGCACCTGATCACGCCGATCATCACCAACCCGAAGCGGGCCGCCGAGGCTCTGCAATGGGTCGTACGGGAGATGGATCTGCGCTACGACGACCTCGCGGCGTTCGGCTACCGGCACATCGACGACTTCAACGAGGCCATCAGGAACGGCAAGGTGAAGCTGCCCGAGGGCAGTGAGCGCGAGCTGACGCCGTACCCGTATCTGCTGGTGATCGTCGACGAGCTCGCCGACCTGATGATGGTCGCCCCGCGCGACGTCGAGGACGCGATCGTGCGCATCACCCAACTCGCGCGTGCGGCCGGCATCCACCTGGTGCTCGCCACCCAGCGGCCGTCCGTGGACGTCGTCACCGGTCTGATCAAGGCGAACGTGCCGTCCCGGCTCGCCTTCGCCACGTCGTCGCTGGCGGACTCGCGCGTCATCCTCGACCAGCCGGGTGCCGAGAAGCTGATCGGCAAGGGCGACGGGCTCTTCCTGCCGATGGGGGCCAACAAGCCCACGCGTATGCAGGGCGCCTTTGTCACCGAGGACGAGGTCGCGGCCATCGTGCAGCACTGCAAGGACCAGATGGCGCCGGTCTTCCGGGACGACGTGACCGTGGGCACCAAGCAGAAGAAGGAGATCGACGAGGACATCGGCGACGACCTCGACCTGCTGTGCGCCGCCGCCGAACTGGTCGTCACCTCGCAGTTCGGGTCCACCTCGATGCTCCAGCGCAAGCTGCGGGTCGGCTTCGCCAAGGCCGGGCGGCTGATGGACCTCATGGAGTCCCGCGGCATCGTCGGGCCCAGCGAGGGTTCCAAGGCGCGTGACGTTCTTGTGAAGGCCGACGAGCTGGACGGAGTGCTCGCCGTGATTCGTGGGGAAGCTGAAGCGTAGAGCTTTTGGCGGAGGAAAGCGGGACAGGTCGGTCACCGTACGGGTGAGATCTCGACGGCTCGGTCATGGCGCGGACGGTTCGCTCCGTGACACGGGGATATTCGAACGTGACTCAGCTGTAAGGGAAAGACGGGCAACCGTTTCCCTTCGTCGTACGTCAAGTTGAGCGAGGGGACAGGTCCCTGTCCCAACATCAGGATGACCGGCCATTCTGATGGCGTACAAAGTCCCACCGCCCGGTTGCCCCACCCTTTCGTACCCCCCCTAAACTGAACCTCCAGCACAGGTGGCTACACGCTCGAAAGGCGCCCCCGTGTCCATCGGCAACTTCCCTGACGGCAACTCCCCCGAAGACGAGCGCCCATTCGAAGAGCACCGCGAAGAAGGCCTCTCGGTCGGTCGTGCCCTGCGGCAGGCCCGCATCGAGGCAGGACTGACCGTTGACGACGTCAGCAACGCCACCCGGGTCCGTATCGTCATCGTGCACGCGATCGAGCAGGACGACTTCGCCCCCTGCGGCGGTGACGTGTACGCGCGCGGTCACATCCGGACGCTGGCCCGGGCCGTGCGCCTCGATCCGGACCCGCTGCTCGCCCGCTACGACGCCGAACACGGCGGGCGACCCGCGCCGACCCCCGCCGCCCCGCTGTTCGAGGCGGAACGTATCCGCCCCGAGCGCCGCGGGCCGAACTGGACCGCCGCCATGGTCGCGGCGATCGTCGCCGTGATCGGCTTCGTCGGCTTCACCGTGGTCAAGGGCAGCGGTGGGAGCGACGCGAAGTCGTCGGTCGCCGAGGGCTCCACGCCGACCGCCAGTACGTCCACCACCTCGGCCAGCCCCAAGATCAGCAAGCCCGCCGACCCGAAGCCCGAGCCCTCCGACAGCGCCATCGCGGCGGCCCCGCAGGACAAGGTGACCGTCCAGGTGAGCGCCCCGGACGGGCGCAGCTGGATCTCCGCCAAGGACCACAACGGCCGGCTCCTCTTCGATGGTCTGCTCAAGCAGGGCGAGTCCAAGACCTTCCAGGACAAGACGAAGATCGACCTGGTCCTCGGCGACGCGGGCGCCATCAAGCTGTACGTGAACGGCAAGAAGATCGACGACCAGTTCCAGCCCGGCCAGGTCGAGCGACTGACGTACACGAAGGGCGACCCCGTCGTCGGATGACTTCGGACGGCCGTGAGGGTCGCACAAAGGGCTCACGAAGTGGGCGCACAAAGGGCTCACCGCTCAGGCGGGTACGGGGTTGGCCAAGATCGGCCAACCCCGTCGACGTGGGCTGTCAGTGAGACAAAGTAGTCTTGAGCCCATGCCTGAACGCCGTACCGTCGCACTCGTCACCCTTGGCTGCGCCCGTAACGAGGTGGACTCGGAGGAGCTCGCAGGCCGCTTGGAGGCGGACGGCTGGCAACTCGTGGAGGACGCCGAAGAAGCGGACGTCGCCGTCGTCAACACCTGTGGCTTCGTCGAAGCCGCCAAGAAGGACTCCGTCGACGCCCTCCTGGAAGCCAATGACCTCAAGGGGCATGGCAGAACCCAGGCCGTCGTGGCGGTGGGCTGCATGGCCGAGCGGTACGGCAAGGAGCTCGCCGAGGCCCTCCCCGAGGCCGACGGCGTACTCGGCTTCGACGACTACGCGGACATCTCCGACCGCCTCCAGACCATCCTGAACGGCGGCATCCACGCCTCCCACACCCCCCGCGACCGGCGCAAGCTGCTGCCGATCAGCCCCGCCGAGCGGCAGAGCGCGGGCGAGGAGGTGGCCCTTCCCGGCCACGGCGCCCCCTCGGACCTCCCGGAGGGCGTCGCCCCGGTCTCCGGCCCGCGTGCGCCCCTGCGCCGCCGCCTGGACGGCGCTCCGGTCGCCTCGGTGAAGCTCGCCTCCGGCTGCGACCGGCGCTGCTCCTTCTGCGCCATCCCGTCCTTCCGCGGTTCCTTCATCTCGCGCCGCCCGAGCGACGTGCTGAACGAGACCCGCTGGCTGGCCGAGCAGGGCGTCAAGGAGATCATGCTGGTCTCTGAGAACAACACCTCGTACGGCAAGGACCTGGGCGACATCCGCCTCCTGGAGACCATGCTCCCCGAGCTCGCCGAGATCGACGGCATCGAGCGCGTGCGCGTGAGCTACCTCCAGCCCGCCGAGATGCGCCCCGGGCTCATCGACGTGCTGACCTCCACGCCGAACATCGCGCCCTACTTCGACCTGTCCTTCCAGCACTCCGCGCCTGACGTGCTGCGCGCGATGCGGCGCTTCGGCGACACGGACCGCTTCCTGGAGCTGCTCGACACCATCCGTTCCAAGGCCCCGCAGGCCGGCGTGCGGTCCAACTTCATCGTGGGCTTCCCCGGCGAGACCGAGGCCGACCTCGCGGAGCTGGAGCGCTTCCTCACGGGTGCGCGCCTCGACGCCATCGGCGTCTTCGGGTACTCCGACGAGGACGGCACGGAGGCGGCGACGTACGAGAACAAGCTCGACCAGGACGTGGTCGACGAGCGCCTCGCGCGCGTGTCCCGGCTCGCCGAGGAGCTGGTCGCGCAGCGCGCCGAGGAGCGTGTCGGTGAGACCGTGCACGTGCTCGTCGAGTCGGTCGGCTCCGTCGACGGGGAGGAATGGGGTGCGGTCGGCCGTGCCGCGCACCAGGCGCCCGAGACCGACGGTCAGGTGCAGTTCGCGAGCGGCGAAGGTCTGACGGTCGGCCGTATCGTCGAGGCCAAGGTGGTCGGTACGGAAGGTGTCGACCTGGTGGCCGAGCCGCTCCTGGGCTCGCTCCCGTGTACTGAGGAGGCGGCCAGATGACCGGAGCCCCGGCGTCCGCGGCGGGCGGCTCCCCCGGCGCGAATGGCGCGGCGGGCGCTCCCGGCGTTCCCGGGGGCTCCAAGCCGGCCCGGGGCGGGAAGCTGGGCGCTGTGGCCGTCAATCAGGCCAGCCTCTGGAACATCGCGAACATCCTGACCATGATCCGGCTCGTCCTGGTGCCGGGCTTCGTGGCGCTGATGCTGGCCGACGGCGGGTACGACCCCGCGTGGCGTGCCTGGGCCTGGGCGGCCTTCGCCGTCGCCATGATCACCGACATCTTCGACGGGCACCTGGCGCGTACCTACGACCTGGTCACCGACTTCGGGAAGATCGCCGACCCCATCGCCGACAAGGCGATCATGGGCGCGGCACTGGTCTGCCTGTCCTACCTCGGTGATCTGCCGTGGTGGGTGACGGGAGTGATCCTCGGGCGCGAGCTCGGGATCACTCTGATGCGCTTCCTGGTGATCCGCTACGGGGTCATCCCGGCCAGCCGTGGCGGCAAGCTGAAGACCCTCGCGCAGGGCACCGCGGTCGGGATGTACGTCCTGGCGCTGACGGGCCCCCTGGCCACCCTGAGGTTCTGGGTGATGGCCGTGGCGGTCGTCCTGACGGTCGTCACCGGGCTCGACTACGTAAGACAGGCCATTGTGCTGCGCAGGAGCGGAATCGCCGAGCGGCAGGCGGCGGTCGAGGAGGCGGAGCGGTGAGTTCTACGGCCGCCGAAGTGCTGCGACTACTCACGGTGAGGGGCGAGACGCTCGCCGTCGCCGAGTCGCTCACCGGTGGTCTGGTGGCGGCGGAGATCACCGCGACGCCCGGGGCCTCCCATGCCTTCCGGGGCTCCGTGACGGCGTACGCCACCGAACTCAAGCACGAACTGCTGGGTGTCGACGCCACTCTGTTGGCCGAGCGCGGTGCGGTGGATCCGCAGGTCGCGGCCCAGATGGCGGCCGGTGTGCGCAAGGCGCTCGGCGCCGACTGGGGGATAGCGACCACCGGTGTCGCGGGACCCGAAGCCCAGGACGGGCAGCCGGTCGGGACGGTTTTCGTGGCCGTCGACGGGCCGTCCCGAGCATCTTTTCATGCTGCCGGCGGCGGGAAAGTGCTACCGCTGCGGTTGAACGGCGACCGGGCGGAAATCCGTATGGAGAGTGTACGGAGCGTACTCGCACTGCTCCTGAAGGAGCTGGCGGGCGAACAGACCGGGAATGAGCGGGCACAGGATACGGAACAGAACGGGGGGTTTTGATGTTTGCAGCCCTGAGTGAACACGACATCGCTCCCCGCACGGCCGCGGCGCAAGGCGGTACGGTGGGGCGTGAAGGATGCGGCTACGCGGTCCGAGGAGGGAGCCACCGATGATTCTGCTCCGTCGCCTGCTTGGTGACGTGCTGCGTCGGCAGCGCCAGCGCCAGGGCCGTACTCTGCGCGAAGTCTCCTCGTCCGCCCGAGTTTCACTCGGCTATCTCTCCGAGGTGGAGCGGGGGCAGAAGGAGGCATCCTCCGAGCTGCTCTCCGCCATCTGCGACGCGCTGGACGTACGGATGTCCGAGCTCATGCGGGAAGTGAGCGACGAACTCGCTCTCGCCGAGCTGGCCCAGTCTGCAGCGGCCACCGAGCCGGTGCCCACACCGGTGCGCCGTCCGATGCTGAATTCCGTATCGGTCACCGGCGTACCACCGGAACGGGTCACCATCAAGGCGCCAGCCGAGGCGGTCGACGTCGTCGCCGCCTGACGCTCACGAGTTCGCGCTCATGAGCTGAGCATGCTTGCGAAAGCCCCGGCCGGGGCTGCTCCAGGGGAAACCTGGAGCGGGTTCGGCCGGGGCTTTCGCTGTCTCCGGGGCCGCTTCCTCCAGGTGACCTGAATTGAGCGTATATGCCATGGTTGATGAGGTCGTGATGGATGAGGCCGTCGTTGATGAGGCCGAGTGGATCGGAGAATCCCGATGTACGTCGTGAAGAGCCCGTTGTCAGACGCGGATCTCAAGACCGTGTCCGGCGCCCTCCAGGGAGCGCTGGTCGACCTGGTGGATCTCTCCTTGGTGGCGAAGCAGGTCCACTGGACCGTGGTCGGACCGCGCTTCCGCTCCATCCACCTCCAGCTCGACGAGGTCGTGGACACCGCACGGCTGCACTCCGACACGGTGGCGGAGCGCGCCTCGACGCTCGGAGTCCCGCCCGACGGACGGGCCGCGACCGTGGCCACCACCAGCGGTATCGGTGTGACGCCGGAGGGCTGGATCAAGGACACCGACGCCGTGGGGGAGCTCGTGGACGCGCTGAGCGCGGTGATCAGCCGGATGCGGGTGCGGGTGGACGCGACGGGCGAAGCCGATCCGGTGAGCCAGGACATCTTCATCCAGATCACCGCCGACCTCGAGAAGCATCACTGGATGTTCCAGGCGGAGAACGGGTGACGCCCGGAGGCGGGCCGCTCCCGGTGGTGACCGCCGGGCGCCCCGAGGCTGCCCCGGGGCGCCGTGGCCGGCTTCGGATGTGCCGTGGGTGCGCCTCTGTGCCGTTGGTGCGCCCTGCCGGTGGGTGAGAGCGCGGGTCTAGCTTCGGGCTGGAGGTGGACACCATGGCAGGGCGGATAGCGCGCTGGGGGGCTGCGCTGGGGCTCGGAGCGCTGTGGTGGTGGGGCGTCCTCCGGCTCGCGCTGGCGCCCGACGCCGGGGCGCTGGAGGGGGCGGTCGCGGCCGGGGGATGGGGGTTGAGCCTGCTGCCGGTGCACTGTGTGCCGAAGGCGGGGGTCGTGCGCGCGGGGGCGCGCAGGCGCCGGGAGGGATGGCTACGGCGTGGGACGCGTGGGGGGCGCGAGCCGGGGGCTTCGTAGGGGCGGGGCGCTCGGTGGAGGGGGTGGGGGACGGGTACGGCGCGTTTGGGGCGCGTGGTGCCTGGGCCCGGCGCGGGAGGGAGGCTGGGCTCAGGGGCGGATGCCGCGGGGTGTGTGACGGGGCGGCGACGTGGGGGGTGCTGCTGGGGGTTGCTGGGGGCTACCAAGGCATCGCTACGCCGCCGTTCGGGCGTAGGATCTGCCCCGTCGTGAACGCCGAGGCGTCGGAGGCCAGATGCAGCACGGCGTGGGCGATGTCCTCGGGTTCGCCGACCCGGCCGAGCGGCGACAGCCGGGCCATGACCGCTTCGGTGCGCGCCTGGGCGTCCCCGTGACGGTCGGTCATCGGCGTACGCGTCCAGCCGGGCGCGACCGCGTTGACACGGATGCCGTGCGGGCCGACCTCGGTCGCCAGGGTCTTCGTCAACTGCACGACGGCCGCCTTCGACGCGCCGTAGCAGAGCAGGCCGGGACCGCCGGTGTCGATGGCGCCCGACGCCATCGTGATGATGCTCCCCCGTACGCTCTTCGCGATCATGAGGCGGGCGGCCTCCTGGCAGGCGTACAGCACACCCTTGAAGTTGACGCCCAGCACGCGGTCGAGGTCCTCGTCCCGGGTCTCCAGGACCGGGCTGCTGTGCATGATCCCGGCGACCGCCGCCATGACGTCGAGCCGTTCGCAGGACGCGACGGCCTGTCGGAGCTGCGCACGGTCGCTGACGTCGAGCGGATGTGTGTGGGCCGTGCCGCCCCGGGCCTTGATGAAGGTCGCCGTCTCGTGCAGGCCCTGCGGGTCCCGGTCCGCGCAGTGGACGGCGGCCCCCGCCTCCGCCAGCAGGACGGCTGACGCGCGGCCGATCCCGCTGGCGGCGCCGGTGACGAATGCGGTGCGTCCGGTGAGGTCGTACGCCTTGACGGGCATGAAGGGACGGTACGAGGGTTTCTGACGGATCGTCAATTAGTCGTACGGTGGGGAGTTGTACGGGAGGGACCGGCGCCCGGGGGACGGGATGCGGCCCGGGGGCGGAGTCGGGCCCGCCTGGCAGGCCGGGCACCAGTACGTGGGGCGTTCTCGGGAGCCGTCGCCCTGGTCGGCCCGGTGGATCGAGGTGCCACAGCGCAGGCAGGGGCGGGGTGCGCGGCCGTACACGAAGAGGTTCTGGTCGCGGCGGCCGGTGGTGATGCGGGTCGGGCGGTCGCGGTTGGCCTCCAGGAGCCTCTTGGCCAGGGCCGGGAGCTGGGCGGCGCGGTCGGCGGGTAGCTCACCGATGGGCAGCCAGGGGGTGACCCGGAGGAGGAAGCACAGTTCACTCTTGTAGACATTGCCGATCCCGGCGAGGTTGCGCTGGTCGAGGAGGGCCTCGCCGAGGGGGCGGGCAGGGTCTTGGAGGAGGTTCTCCAAGGCGCTGTCGGGGTTCCAGTCCGGGCCGAGGAGGTCGGGGCCGAGGTGGCCGACGGCGCGGCCCTCGTCCGCGGTGCGGAGCAACTCCAGGACGGGGAGCCGGTAGCCGACGGCCGTGCGGTCCGCGGTGCCGAGGATCGCCCGGATCTGGTGGGCGGGGCCGCCGCTCCAGGGCCGGCCGTTCGCGTACACCTTCCAGGAGCCGTCCATGCGCAGATGCGAGTGCAGGGTCAGGCCCCCCTCGATCCGGGTGAGGAGGTGCTTGCCGCGCGGGGTGACGTCCAGGACGGTACGGCCGGTGAGGTCGGCGGTGGCGTACTTGGGCACCCGCAGGTCGGAGCGGGTCAGGACCTCGCCCGCGAGGGCGGTGCGCAGCCGCCTCGCGGCTTGCCAGACAGTGTCTCCTTCGGGCATGGGTTCCAGGGTGGCACGGGATGGGACGGGGTGTGGCGGGGTGGGGTGGGATGCGGATACGTGGGGTGCGTGTGGGCAGGGTGCTCAGGCGCGCAGGCGCAGGCCACGGGGGGTCGCGATGAAGCCGGCGCCTTCCAGGAGGGTGCCGAACGGGGATGTCAGGGCGGAGGCGCCGTTGACGCGCTCCACCGTGACCGTGCCGAGGGAGCCCGCGCGGGCGGCCGAGGCGAGGGCTTCGGCGGCGGCACGCAGACGGGCGTCCTCCATGACCGAGCCGTCCGGGTCCGAGGGCCAGGCGAGCAGGGTCTTGCCGCCGCGCTCCATGTACAGCGTCAGCTCGCCGTCGACGAGCACCACCAGGGAGCCCGCCTTACGGCCCGGCTTGTGCCCGGCGCCGGTGGGCGGCTCGGGCCAGGAAAGGGCCGCGCCGTACGCGTTAGCGGGGTCGGCGGCGGCCAGGACCACGGCCTGGGGGGTGGCCCGGGACGAGGAACGGGCGCGGAACCGGTTGGGGGAGAGCGCGGGGTCGCTCGCGAAGCTGTGGCCGTCGGCGAAGGTGGAGTCCTCGGCCTCGGGGAAAGCCAGGGGGCTCGTCGCGTCGAGGTCGAGGTCGTCGGGGAACGCGTGGGTGTGCGCGGGGTGGTGGCCGTCGGGGAAGCCGTTGGTACGGGGGCGGCCGGGGGTGTCCGGGAAAGCGGTCGGCCCCGGGAAGGTGTCCTGGGGGTCCTGGGCGACCAGGGATTCGCCCCGGTCCCGTGCGTTCGCCGCCGCGCGCAGGCGGTCCACCGCTCCGTCCATCGCGAACTGGGCGGCACCCAGTCCTTCCACCACGTAACCCCGGCGGGCCTGCCCGCTGTCCTCGAACGCGGACAGGATGCGGTACACGGCGGAGAAGCCGCCCTCGACACCTTCCGCGGCGACGGCGCCCCGGGTCACCACGCCGTGCCGGTCGAGCAGTGTGCGGGCCAGGGCGTGGGCGCGCACGGTGGCGTCGGGCTCACGGGCGGGCAGCAGCGACCAGCGGCCGGCCACCGTCGGCGGGCCCGTACGGGACTGGGGGCGTGCGGCGCCGGTCAGGGAGCCGTAGCGGCCGCGCGGGACCGTGCGCTTGGCGCGGTGCGCCGTGGACCCGGCGGTGCGACCCGAACCCAGGAGCGCGCGCATCGGTGCGAGCGTGTCGTTCGTGAGCCGACCGGACCAGGCCAGGTCCCAGATCGTGTCGGCGAGTTGGGGATCGGTGGCGTCGGGGTGGGTGGTGGCGCGGACCTGGTCGGCGATCTGGCGGAAGAACAGGCCATAACCCCCCGAGAGGGCGTCCAGCACCGACTGGTGCAGGGCGGTCAGCTCCAGGGGGTGCGGGTCCGGGAGGAGCAGCGGGGCCGCGTCCGCGAGATAGAGCGAGACCCAGCCGTCCTTGCCGGGCAGCGACCCGGCCCCGGCCCAGACCACCTCTCCGGCGGCCGTGAGTTCGTCGAGCAGCGCGGGGGCGTAACCGGAGACGCGGGAGGGCAGGACCAGCTTCTCCAGGGCGGAGGCGGGCACCGAGGCACCCTGCAACTGCTCGACGGCGCGCACCAGTCCGTCGATGCCGCGCAGCCCGTGCCCGCTGTCGACGTGCTGCCACTGCGGCAGGAACTGCGCGAGCGCGGCGGGCGGCACCGGCTCCAACTCGTGGCGCAGGGCCGCGAGCGAACGGCGCCGCAGTCTGCGCAGCACGGCCGCGTCGCACCACTCCTGGCCGATGCCCGCCGGATGGAACTCCCCCTGGACGACACGGCCGTTCGCCGCGAGGCGTTGCAGCGCTCCGTCCGTGACGGCCGTGCCGAGACCGAAGCGGGCGGCGGCGGTGGTGGAGGTGAACGGGCCGTGGGTGCGTGCGTAGCGCGCGAGGAGGTCGCCGAGCGGGTCCTTGACCGGCTCTGTGAAGGCCTCGGGGACGCCGACGGGCAGCGCCGTGCCCAAAGCGTCCCGCAGGCGGCCGGCGTCCTCGATGGCCGCCCAGTGCTCGGAGCCGGCGATACGGACCCTGATGGCGCGGCGGGCCGCGGCCAGCTCCTTGGCCCACCGCGGTTCGGCGCCGTGCTCGGCCAAGTCGGCGTCCGTGAGCGGGCCCAGCAGACGCAGCAGGTCGGCGACGCCTTCGGCGTCCTTGACACGGCGGTCCTCGGTGAGCCACTGGAGCTCCCGCTCCAGCTCGGCCAGGACCTCGGCGTCGAGCAGCTCGCGCAGCTCGGCCTGGCCCAGGAGCTCGGCCAACAGGCGGGAGTCCAGCGACAGGGCGGCGGCGCGCCGCTCGGCGAGCGGGGAGTCGCCCTCGTACAGGAACTGGGCGACGTATCCGAACAGGAGGGAGCGGGCGAAGGGGGAGGGCTCGGGCGTGGTGACCTCGACGAGCCGCACCTTGCGTGACTCGATGTCGCCCATCAGCTCGGTGAGCCCGGGGACGTCGAAGACGTCCTGGAGACATTCGCGGACCGCCTCCAGGACGATCGGGAACGATCCGAACTCGCTGGCGACCTGGAGCAGTTGGGCGGCGCGCTGCCGCTGCTGCCACAGCGGGGTGCGCTTTCCCGGGCTGCGGCGCGGCAGCAGCAGCGCGCGGGCCGCGCACTCGCGGAACCGGGCCGCGAACAGTGCCGAGCCGCCCACCTGGTCGGTGACGATCTGGTCGACCTCGCCCTTGTCGAAGGCGACGTCCGCCGCGCCGACGGGCGCCTGCTCCGCGTCGTACTCCGTGCCCAGATTCATGGGCTCCTGGTCGAGCAGGTCCAGGCTCATCACGTCGGCGTCGGGCAGGCGCAGCACGATGCCGTCGTCGGCGTGCATGACCTGGGCGTCCATGCCGTAGCGCTCGGAGAGCCGGGCGCCCAGCGCGAGCGCCCAGGGGGCGTGCACCTGGGCGCCGAAGGGGGAGTGCACGACCACCCGCCAGTCGCCCAGCTCGTCACGGAACCGCTCGACGACGATCGTGCGGTCGTCCGGGACGTGCCCGCACGCCTCGCGCTGTTCGGTGAGGTACGACAGCACGTTGTCGGCGGCCCAGGCGTCCAGTCCTGCGGCCAGCAGCCGTAGGCGGGCGTCGTCCTTGGGGAGCGAGCCCACCTCGCGGAGGAACGCGCCGACCGCCCGGCCGAGCTCGAGCGGGCGGCCGAGTTGGTCGCCCTTCCAGAAGGGGAGCCGGCCCGGGACGCCGGGGGCGGGGGAGACCAGGACGCGGTCGCGGGTGATGTCCTCGATGCGCCAGGAACTCGTGCCGAGTGTGAAGACGTCCCCGACGCGGGACTCGTAGACCATCTCCTCGTCGAGCTCACCGACCCGGCCGCCGCCCTTCTTGGGGTCGGATCCCGCGAGGAAGACCCCGAACAGCCCGCGGTCGGGGATGGTCCCGCCGGAGGTGACGGCGAGGCGCTGAGCGCCGGGACGGCCCGTGATCGTACCCGCGACGCGGTCCCACACCACGCGGGGCCTGAGTTCCGCGAAGGCGTCGGACGGATAGCGGCCCGCGAGCATGTCGAGCACGGCGGTGAACGCCGACTCGGGCAGCGAGGCGAAGGGCGCCGCCCGGCGGACCGTGGCGAGCAGGTCGTCGACCTGCCAGGTGTCGAGTGCGGTCATGGCGACGAGCTGCTGCGCCAGCACGTCCAAGGGGTTGGCGGGGACCCGCAGGGACTCGATGGAGCCGGTGCGCATCCGCTCGGTGACCACCGCCGCCTGGACCAGGTCGCCGCGGTACTTGGGGAAGACGACGCCGGTGGACACCGCGCCGACCTGGTGGCCCGCGCGGCCCACGCGCTGGAGGCCGGAGGCGACGGACGGGGGGGATTCGACCTGGACGACGAGGTCGACCGCGCCCATGTCGATACCGAGCTCGAGGCTGGAGGTGGCGACCACGGCGGGCAGGCGCCCTGCCTTCAGGTCCTCCTCGACCAGGGCCCGCTGCTCCTTGGAGACGGAGCCGTGGTGGGCCCGCGCGATGACGGGCGGCGCACCCTGGGCCGCGCCGGAGCCCCCCATCAGCTGGGCCGGGGCGTGCGCCTCCGCCAGGGGCTCGCCCGTCGCCCGCTCGTACGCGATCTCGTTCAGCCGGTTGCACAGGCGCTCCGCCAGGCGGCGGGAGTTGGCGAACACGATCGTGGAGCGGTGGGACTGGACGAGGTCGGCGATCCGCTCCTCGACATGCGGCCAGATGGAGGGCTTCTCCGCGCCCTCGCTGCCGTCGGCGACCGGGGAGCCGCCGAGCTCGCCCAGGTCCTCGACCGGGACGACCACGGAGAGGTCGAATTCCTTGCCCGACGGCGGTTGGACGATCTCCACCTTGCGGCGGGGCGAGAGATAGCGGGCCACCTCGTCCACCGGACGCACCGTCGCGGAGAGGCCGATGCGGCGCGCGGGCCTGGGCAGCAGCTCGTCGAGGCGCTCCAGGGTGAGCGCGAGATGGGCGCCGCGCTTGGTGCCCGCGACCGCGTGCACCTCGTCCAGGATCACCGTCTCGATACCGGTCAGCGCGTCGCGCGTCGCTGACGTCAGCATCAGGAACAGTGACTCGGGAGTCGTGATCAGGATGTCCGGCGGGCGGGTGGCAAGCGCGCGGCGCTCTGCGGGCGGAGTGTCGCCGGAGCGGATGCCGACCTTCACCTCGGGCTCGGGCAGCCCGAGGCGCACCGACTCCTGACGGATGCCGGTGAGCGGGCTGCGCAGATTCCGCTCCACGTCCACCGCGAGGGCCTTGAGCGGGGATACGTACAGCACCCGGCAGCGCTTCCTGGGGTCGGCCGGGGGCGGGGTCGAGGCCAACTGGTCGAGCGCTGCGAGGAACGCGGCCAGGGTCTTGCCGGAGCCGGTCGGGGCGACCACCAGCACGTCCGAGCCCTCGCCGATGGCCTTCCACGCGCCGGCCTGGGCCGCGGTGGGCGCGGAGAAGGCCCCCGTGAACCAGCCGCGGGTCGCGGGGGAGAAGCCGTCGAGGGCTCGATGTGCGGAGCTGACCATGCGTCCATCCTGCACCCGGCCACTGACAATCGCCCCGACCTGCGGAAATGGGGGCGGTGGGGCGCTTACGGCTCAGTGGGGGGCGGGGCCGCGGCGGGGGTATCCGTCCTCGGTCGGGCGCGGAATCGGTCGATCACCGACTTGGCGGCGTTGACGCGCCAGCCGCTGCGGGCGGCCCCCCGACACGGCCCCTCGCCGCCGTGGGCGGCCGACAGTGCGTGGGGGTGCGCCATCCGGGCCGGTTGCCTGCGATGCCATGGCGGAGAATGAGGGGGTGGCAGGTTCGGGGCAGGAGCGGGCGCGGCACTGGCGGTACGCGGAGCTGCCGGGTGTCGATCTGCTGCGGGCGCGGTTCGTCGAGAAGATCTTTGTGCGGCACACCCACGAGAACTTCGTGATCGCCGCCATCTCCGACGGTGTCGAGGTCTTCCACCATGGCGGCACCGACCAGTACGCGGGTCCGGGCGCGCTCGCGCTGGTCAACCCCGACACCCCGCACACGGGCCGGGCGGGTGTTCCCGAGGGGTGGCGGTACGGGGCGGTGTACCCCTCGCCCGAGCTGGTGGCGGAGATCGCCGCGGAGACCACCACGATTCGTGGAACGCCTGGATTCGTCAGCCCGGTGCTCGACGATCCGTACGCGGCGGGTCTGGTTCACGAAGTGCTTCGGGCCGCGGAGGAGGGCAACGCGCTCGCGGCCGACACGCTGCTACGGGTCGCGGTGACCCGGCTGCTGCGTCTGAACGGCGGTCTTCTGCCGCAGCGGGGCGTGCACACCGCGGGCGCCCGTGTCGCCGCTCGCGCGCGTGCCGTGCTGGAGGAGCGGATGGCCGGGCCTCCGACCCTGGAACGGCTCGCCGCCGACCTCGGCACCAGCCCGTTCGCCCTGCTGCGCGCGTTCCGAGACACCTACGGCATGCCGCCCCACACCTGGCTGACCGACGCCCGGGTACGCCGGGCACGCCACCTCCTGGACGCCGGTTCCGCGCCCGCCGAAGCGGCCGTCGCCGTCGGCTTCACCGACCAGCCCCACCTCAACCGTCACTTCACCCGGATCGTGGGCGTGCCTCCGGGCGCCTACCAGCGCGAGCGCAAGAACGTACAAGACGCCGACGGGCGGCCGTACCTACAGTCCGGGGTGTGGCAGAACAGACAGCTCTCGCAGACATACGCAGTGAAGAAGGCGGCGGAAAACCCGACGCGGCCGTCGTCCGGGACGCCCTGGGAGTCGGGGTCGCCGTCGGACTGTCCGGTTTCGCCTTCGGAGTGACCTCGGCAGGCAGCGGGCTCACCGTCCTGCAGACCTGCGCGCTCAGCCTCCTGGTGTTCACCGGCGCCTCGCAGTTCGCGCTCGTGGGCGCGCTCGCAGGCGGCGGCAACCCGCTCACGGCAGCCGCGGGCGCGTTCTTCCTCGGGGTGCGCAACGCGTTCTACGGACTGCGTCTGTCACAACTGCTGGCCCTCCCGCGCGCGGTGCGCCCGTTCGCCGCGCAGTGGGTCATCGACGAGACCACGGCCGTCGCGCTCGCCCAGCCCACCCGCCGCAGTGTCCGGATCGGCTTCACCGTCACCGGGCTCACCCTGTACGTGCTGTGGAACCTCACCACGCTGCTGGGCGCCGTCGGGGCGGAAGCCATCGGGGACACCGACGCGTGGGGGCTGGACGCCGCCGGGCCCGCCGTCTTCCTCGCGCTGCTCGCGCCGATGCTGAAGACCACCACGGAGCGCTCGGTGGCCGGTGCCGCGGTCCTTCTGGGGCTCGGTCTGCTGCCCGTGCTGCCCGCCGGAGTCCCCGTCCTGGTGGCGGCGCTGGCCGCTCCCGCCGCCCTCTACGTAGAGGGGCGACGCGCTCCGAAGTCCGCCGGCCGTATGAAGGCCGACAACGACGCACCAAGGGAAGACCGTTGAACATCTGGATCGCGATCTGCGCGACCGCCGTCGGCTGCTACGCAGTCAAGCTCATCGGCCTGCTGGTCCCCGCCGGCGTTCTGGAGCGGCCGATCGTCAAGCGCCTCGCCGCCCTGCTGCCCGTCGCCCTCCTGGCCGCGCTCACGGCTCAGCAGACCTTCGCCGACGGGCGCGTCCTGGTCGTGGACGCGAAGGTCGCAGGACTCGCCGCGGCCGCCGTCGCCCTGCTCCTGCGCGCCCCCTTCCTGCTCGTGGTCGGCGCGGCCGTGGTCGTGACGGCGGGAGTGCGGGCGCTGACAGGCTGACGCCCGGTACGCGGACGGCCCGCACACGTGTGTGCGGGCCGGGAACCGTCGGGATCGCTCAGCCGATGGGCCGACCGTACGCCCGTAGGGTGCGCAGGGCCTCGATCGTCGCCATGGGGCGGCACTCCAGGGCGGTACCCGGTGCCCACTGGCGCCAGCGGACCGGCCAGCCGCCGTCCTCCCGCTGCTCGCCCGCCAGGAAGTCGAGCGAGCGCGCCATCTCCTCGTCGGTGAACCATGCGCGCGCGAGTGATCCCGGGGTCTTCGCGTAGTCGTGCGGGAAGTGGTGCTCGTCCGGCGCGTATCCGGGCGCCACCGGAAACGCCTCCAGGCGCGCCGGGTCCAGTGCCGCGAGCCGGTGCTCGCGCACCAGGCGGCCCAGCCGGTCGGCGGCGGCCTCCGCGCGCGGGCGGTCGGGGGCGGAGTCCAGGAAGGCCACGGCCGCCTCGACCTCGTACGGGTGGGACTTGTCCAGGGACTCGACCGCCCGCCAGCAGAAGTCGGTGGCCCGGAACAGCCAGGCGTGCCACACCTCGTTGCGGTGCAGCAGGCCCACCACGGGCCCGGTGGCGAGGAGTTCACTCGGCGGGTCGTCGACGATCGGCACGAAAGGAGCGTGCGGATAGCCACGCTGACTGGGATGGACCGCCGGCAGTGCGCCGTCCGCCGTCGACACCGAGGTCAGATAGCGGCACACGCGCTCCACGCGCTGTCCGCCGCACCGCCCGATCGAGTCGAGGACGCGCAGCGCGTGCCCGGTGTGCAGCGGCTGGCTGACCGGGCCGCGCAGATCGGGTTCGAGCGCGTGACCGTATCCCTCGTCGTCGTTGCGGTAGGCGGCCAGCGCGGTCTCCACCGCGTCGGCGGCGCCGATGTCGCTGTTCAGGAAGTGGTACGCGAAACGGCGCTGCTCCAGCACGCGTGCGGTGAGCCAGATGAAGTGCTCGGCGCGCGAGAGCGGGGTGTGCGCCGGGGGCGTCGGGGGGAGTGGGGATGCTCCTGATTCGGCCATGTCTCAGACCGTAGGACGGAAAGCGGTCTCGGCAAGGGGTCCCGGCCCGGGCCCACTCTCAGGGGCGGGATACTGGAGTCATGCGGTTGACGGTCTTCTGGCAGCGGATGGCGGATCACTTCGGTGAGGCGTACGCCGACACCTTCGCGCGCGATCATGTGATGACGGAGCTCGGCGGACGGACCGTGCACCAGGCGCTGAACGCCGGCTGGGAGGCCAAGGACGTGTGGCGCGTGGTGTGCGCGACCATGAACGTTCCGTACGAAAACCGCTGACGGACCCCGAAGATCCGGGGCCGGTCACCGATTGTCGGTGGAGTGGGCGAGACTTGCCCCGTGGCCCCGACAGACGAGACCGCGCAGGTCGCCCAGCAGACATCCCCCTTCGGCACGACGCCGCCCACTCCGCCCCCGGGCGGGGACGCCTCCGGGCAGGGCGCGCGCATGCCGCGCTGGCTGCCGCGCGCGATGGTGCTCGCGCTCACCCTCGTCGCCCTGTTCCAACTGGGCAGTTGGGCGTTCCACCAGCTCATCGGGCTGCTGATCAACATTCTGATCGCGTTCTTCCTGGCGCTGGCCATCGAGCCCGCGGTGAGCTGGATGGCCTCGTACGGTATGCGCCGGGGGCTGGCCGCCTTCCTTGTCTTCTTCGGTCTGCTGATCGTGACGGCCGGATTCATCACGCTGCTCGGCTCGATGCTCGCGGGTCAGATCATCAAGATGATCGAGGGCTTCCCCGAGTACCTGGACTCGGTGATCAACTGGATCAACTCGACCTTCCACACCCACGTGAGACGGGTGGACGTCCAGGACAGCCTGGTGCACTCCGACTGGCTGCGGAAGTACGTGCAGAACAGCGCGACCGGCGTCCTGGACGTGTCCGCGCAGGTGCTGGGCGGTCTCTTCAAGCTGCTGACGATCACGCTGTTCTCGTTCTACTTCGCGGCCGACGGGCCCCGGCTGAGGCGTGCGTTGTGCTCCGTGCTGCCACCCGCACGACAGGCAGAGGTGCTGCGCGCGTGGGAGATAGCCGTCGACAAGACAGGCGGCTATCTGTACTCACGCGGTCTGATGGCGCTGATCTCCGGCATCGCGCACTACATCCTGCTGCAGGCCCTCGGTGTGCCCTACGCGCCCGTGCTCGCCGTCTGGGTGGGTCTGGTCTCGCAGTTCATCCCCACCATCGGTACGTATCTCGCGGGCGCCCTGCCGATGCTGATCGCTTTCACCGTCAACCCCTGGTACGCGCTGTGGGTGCTGATCTTCGTCGTGGTCTACCAGCAGTTCGAGAACTACGTACTGCAGCCCAAGCTGACCGCCAAGACCGTGGACATCCACCCCGCGGTCGCCTTCGGCTCGGTCATCGCGGGCACCGCGCTCCTCGGGGCCGTCGGCGCACTGATCGCCATCCCCGCGGTCGCCACCCTCCAGGCCTTCCTGGGGGCCTATGTGAAGCGGTACGACGTCACGGACGATCCCCGGGTGCACGGCCACCGGACCAGGAGGTCGCCCTCCTTCCGCGCCCGTCTGCGGGGGCTGCTCGGCCGATGAGGCCGATGATTCACCAGGTGAGGGCCGCCCACACTCCGGCGCCCAGGACCGCCGCCGCGTAGCAGCCGACCGCCGCGTGGACGACCCGCTGCCGTGTCCGGTCGCTCCATGGCGTGTGCGACAGCAGCCAGGCCAGCGCGGGCAGGACCAGCACGGCGTGCAGGCTCACCCCGTGCAGCGGCTTGAGCGGGGCCGTCGAGTGGTACGCCGCCTCCTGGTGACCGGTGCGGGTGAGGACGACCCCGCGCGCGATCATCGCGGCACCCGACACCAGCGCGACGAGCAGGATCGCGAACCCGGAGCGCAGCGCGAGCGGCATCCCCAGGGGGCCCGTGGGCCGGTTCCGGAAGGAGGCCACCGAGAACACGGTGAGCAGCACCACGAGGGCCCCGCCGCCCACCGCGAGCGTCATCGACACCGCCGTGTCGAAGCCGGTCTCCATGTTGAGATGCGACGGCACCCGGCGCCACGCCTGAAGGGTGATCCCGCCCACCTCCACGACACAGTCGGCGGCGAACACGACGAGCAGCGCCGAGCGCAGACGCGCTCCGACCCGCAGATACGACGTGACCCACGTGATCGCGATCAGCGTCAGCCCGAAGGAGAGCCCGAACGTGACGGGCTTGCGCCAGGAGACGGGCCCGTCCCAGGGGCCGCCGTCCACGGCGAAGACGACCAGATGCGCCAGCCCGGAGAGCACCAGCACGGCGCCGGTCGCGTGGCAGAGCCGCTCGGCGGGACGCACTCCGAGCCACGCCCCGCGCCACACGGGGCGCGCCGGAGACGGTCGTGCCGGTGGGGCGACGGTGGTGGTCACGGCGGGAGCGGGGGTTTTGCTGCGGCTCTCCATGAGGTTCAAGCTTCGGCGGCCAGGGCCCTGAGGTCGTCGTACGGCCGAAGACTCCGGTGGTACGCCCCGTGGAGCAGGCGGGGATCCCGGCCGTTGTCGGTCCGCGAACGTAGGCTCGGAGGTGCCGCGTGGTGCGCTTGACACCAAAATCGAACATCCATTCTTATGGAATCTCCGGCGAGGCTCTCGGCGGGGATTTCGGCAGGGTTTTCACAGAGATGTACCCGAGTTATCCACAGGCTGGACGGGCGTCGGGGCGCATTGTCAGTGGCAGGCGTTAGCGTCTTTGACGTGAAGCGATCGACTCAAGCAAACCGGGTGGAACCCATGGCAGGTACGGACCGCGAGAAGGCGCTCGACGCCGCGCTCGCACAGATTGAACGGCAATTCGGCAAGGGCGCGGTGATGCGCCTGGGCGAGCGGCCGAACGAGCCCATCGAGGTCATCCCCACCGGGTCGACCGCGCTCGACGTGGCCCTCGGTGTCGGCGGCCTGCCGCGCGGCCGAGTGGTGGAGGTGTACGGCCCGGAATCCTCCGGTAAGACGACGCTGACGCTGCACGCGGTGGCCAACGCGCAGAAGGCCGGCGGCCAGGTGGCCTTCGTGGACGCCGAGCACGCCCTCGACCCCGAGTACGCGAAGAAGCTCGGTGTCGACATCGACAACCTGATCCTGTCCCAGCCGGACAACGGCGAGCAGGCGCTGGAAATCGTGGACATGCTCGTCCGCTCCGGCGCGCTCGACCTGATCGTCATCGACTCCGTCGCCGCCCTGGTGCCGCGCGCGGAGATCGAGGGCGAGATGGGCGACTCCCACGTGGGTCTGCAGGCCCGTCTGATGAGCCAGGCCCTGCGGAAGATCACCAGCGCGCTCAACCAGTCGAAGACCACCGCGATCTTCATCAACCAGCTGCGCGAGAAGATCGGCGTGATGTTCGGCTCCCCGGAGACCACGACGGGTGGCCGGGCGCTGAAGTTCTACGCCTCGGTGCGACTCGACATCCGCCGCATCGAGACGCTGAAGGACGGCACCGACGCGGTCGGCAACCGCACCCGCGTCAAGGTCGTCAAGAACAAGGTCGCGCCCCCCTTCAAGCAGGCCGAGTTCGACATCCTCTACGGGCACGGCATCAGCCGCGAGGGCGGCCTGATCGACATGGGCGTGGAGCACGGCTTCGTCCGCAAGGCCGGCGCCTGGTACACGTACGAGGGCGACCAGCTCGGCCAGGGCAAGGAGAACGCGCGCAACTTCCTGAAGGACAACCCCGACCTCGCCAACGAGATCGAGAAGAAGATCCTGGAGAAGCTGGGCGTCGGTGTGAGGCCGGTGGAGCCCACCGCCGAGCCGGGCGCGGACGCGGCGGTCTCGACCGCCTCGGACGAGGCCGCGAAGACGGTGCCCGCTCCGGCGGCCAAGGCCACCAAGTCCAAGGCCGCGGCGGCCAAGAGCTAGTCCATGACGCGACGAACCGACTGGGCCGAGTACGCCTACCCCGTCCCACCGCGGGGGCAGGGGCACGGGGGGAGCGGCGACTCGGCCGGAGACGGTGAAAGAGCGCACGGCGGGGACGGGCCGTACGGGGATGAGACGTACGGCGGCTCCTCCAGGTACTCCGGTGACACGTATGGCTCCGAGGGGTTCCACGGCGGCGATCCGTACGGCAGTGACGGTCCGGCGGGCGACGGCGAAGGCGACGGCCTGACGGACGGTCATGGTTCTCCGGGCGGTGCATCGCGCCGTGGCGGTGGGCGGCGCGGCGACGGGGGGCCGCGAGGCGGACGAGGGCGTCGGAGGCGTGGCGGTTTCGGTGAGCCGTCCGACGACCCACAGGACGGAGGCACTCCTTCCTCGTCGAGGGCCGAGAAGGGGGAGCCCCCAGGGGACCCGGCTGAGCGGGCGCGGGCGATCTGTCTGCGCCTGCTCACCGGGACCCCGCGCACGCGGAAACAGCTCGCGGACGCGTTGCGCAAGCGTGAGATTCCCGACGATGTGGCGGACGAGGTGCTGTCACGGTTCGAGGAGGTCGGGCTGATCAACGACGGTGCCTTCGCGGACGCCTGGGTGGAGTCCCGGCACCACGGCCGGGGCCTGGCCGGGCGGGCGCTCGCGCGGGAGCTGCGGACCAAGGGCGTGGACTCGACGCTGATCGACGAGGCCGTCGGGCAGCTCGACTCCGAGCAGGAAGAGGCGACGGCGCGCGAGCTCGTCGCGCGCAAGCTTCGCTCCACGCGCGGCCTCGACCGCGACAAACGGTTGCGACGCCTTGCGGGCATGCTCGCCCGCAAGGGCTACTCCGAGGGGATGGCGCTGCGCGTGGTTCGCCAGGCGCTGGAGGAAGAGGGGGAGGACACGGAGGGCTTGGGGGACGAGGGGTTCTGAGCCTTGGGTCGGGGGGCGGGGGCGGGGGTTGGGCCTGGTAACTGGGTTCTGAACTCGCTGTACGCCTGTGGGCGGCCTGGCGGCCTGGCGGTTGGGCTCAGGGGGACACGGGGACTGGACCCGATCCTGACTCGGATTCAGGCTTCGGCCACTGTCCAACTCCCCTTCGTGAGGGTGGGGTTAACCCCCGGAGGGAGACGCCGGGTTGCCGCAATGCACAGGTGTCTGTGCACAGAGGACTGTGTACGCATGGCACAGGAACCCGGCGCGGAACCCATGGCGAGGCGGGGCGAGCAGACTTCGGGCGGCTCCACCGAGCTCTCCGACCTCGCCACGCTCAAGGCCCTCGCGCAGCCCCGCCGGCAGCGCATGCTTCAGCACCTGACCGTGCACGGCCCCGCCACCTCGGCGACGCTGGCCCGGGCGCTCGGGCTCAACACCGGAGCCACCAGCTACCACCTGCGTGAGCTCGCTCGGTACGGCTTCGTGGAAGAAGTGGACCGACCGGCGGAGGCGGGCGGCCACGGCAGGGAGCGCTGGTGGCGGGCCTTCCCCGGCGACCGCCGGTTCCCGCCGCGCAGTCGGCAGAGTCCCGAGATGCGACTCGTCATGGACGAGCTGAACCACCATGCGTACGCCGCCGACCTCGAACTCTTCGAGCAGATGCAGAGGCTGCGGACGCAGGGAGTGGACGGGGAGGCGGGCGAAACCGATCCCTGGGTCGACGCCTTCCCCTACTCGCGCGGCAGCATCCGACTGACGCTCCCCGAACTCCGCGCGTTCTTCGAGGAGTACATCGCGCTCCTCAACCGCTACAAGCGCCCCGAGGCCGACACCCCGACCGGCGCCCGCACCGTGCTCACCCGGTTCCTGGCCTTCCCGGCCCCCGTCACCGTGCCCGAAGCCGCGCCCGATGCCGCACCCGAGAACCGTCCGGCACCCCACGACAGACCATCCGCAGGGCGACAGCGAGCCGGGAGCTAGGCGGTCACCGGGAAACCGGCCGCCTTCCACGCCTGGAAGCCGCCGACCAGGTCGGTCGCCCGGTGCAGTCCGAGCTGCTGGAGGGAGACGGCGGCGAGGCTGGACGCGTACCCCTCGTTGCAGACCACCACGACCCGCAGATCATGGCTCGTGGCCTCGGGGGCGCGGTGGCTGCCCTGGGGGTCGAGCCGCCACTCCAGTTCGTTGCGCTCGACGACGAGGGCGCCGGGGATCAGTCCGTCGCGCTCGCGCAGGGCGGAGTACCGGATGTCGACGAGGAGGGCTTCGCCGGCCTGTGCGGCGGAGTACGCCTCCTCGGCCTCCACCCGGTCGAGTCCCTCGCGGACCCGTTCCAGCAACGTGTCGATGCCCACCGGGCGGGGCGCGCTCACTGCCAGTCCTCCGGACGCTCGACGTGCTCCAGGCGCAGCACCTGCCCCGTGCGGCTGTAGCGGCGGATCCGGGGCAGCGGCGGGTAGTACGCGTGGACGGAGATCGCGTGCTCCTCGGTGGACTTGTTGAGCACCTCGTGCACGTGGTGGCGGCCGAAGGAGCGACCCTGGCCGGCCGGCAGCCGACGTTCGCGGTCGACGTCCTCGGAGAGTTCGAGGGTCTTCCAGCCGTCGGTGGGCAGGCGGGCGGCGAGCGAGTACTCCTTGAGCTCGCCCGCGGCGGCGACGAAGGCGCCGACCGAGTCGGCGTGGTCGTGCCAGCCGGTGCCGGTGCCGGGGGGCCAGCCGATGAGCCAGGCCTCGCTGCCGCCGGGCCCTTCCAGGCGCACCCAGGTGCGGCCCTCGGGGTCGAGGGGGAGGGATGCGATCAGTTCGGTGTCGGCGGCGGTGCGGCGCACGAAGTCGAGCAGGTCGGCCTGGGTGGGGGCCTGGACCGGTGCGGTGGAGGAATGCGTGGTGGAGGGGGTGGACACAGACACGGGTACCGTCCTGGGCGTTCGCGTGGGTGCGCGCGGCAGCCGACAGCGAGGGGCGGCGCGCAGGGAAAGAAGAGCTGCGAATTCAGCAGGACGGGCGACACACGCAGCCCGCATAGCGGACGAGGTCCATATGGACCCTCCGCCACAGGCGCACACAGGTGTCGGTCACGATCCGGAGTAGACCATGGGGCTCTGGACCGGTCAACTCACTGTCACTATGTGGACCATCCTGTGACCGAGGGTGCCGCGATGGCCGTGGCTCCCCCCCGGACGAGTTCGGCGAACTCAACCTGGTGGTCCGGGGCTTCCCGCAGAGCCCCGTCGCGGGACAGGTCCGGCCGGACCACCAGGGTCGTCAGGTCGTACTCGACGCCGTCTCCGCTTCCGCCTCCACCGTGGCGGGGCCGCCCAGTGTCGCCTCGGCCGCCGCGTACAGGTCGGCCGGACGCACCCCGCTCAGCGCGGTGACCAGGTGGCCGTCGGGGCGCACCAGGAGCACGGTGTGTGCCGCCGCGCCGGGATAGCTCTCGGCGACCAGCAGCTCGGCGCGGTGCGGCAGCGCGGTCACGGCGGCCGCGAGCCGTGGCATGATCCCGGCCGTCACCCAGTGCTTGCGCGCCCACACCCCCGTACCGGGAGCGATCAGCACGACGAGCAGCACCCCGCGACCGAGCCGCTCCCGCAGCTGTACGAACGAGCCGTCCTCCGCGGTCACACGCACATCGACGACCGGCGCACCGGGTGCCGTGTCCACCGGGGTCTCCGACTCGGTGTGCTCGGGCGTGAGCGGCGAGTCGGCGTACGCCCCCGGCGCACCCAGCGGGCCGCGTCCCAGATGGCCGTCCGTGAGCAGCGCGTCGTGGCCACGGGCCGACCCGGGGACGTACGAGCGCAGGCCTCCGCCGCTGCGCAGCAGTGGCAGCGCCTGGTCGGCGGCGCGCAGCCGGGCGGCGACGACGGCCCGCCGCTCCGCCTGGTAGCTGTCGAGCAGCGCCTCGTGCGGGCCGTGGTGCCAGGCGAGCGCCAGCTTCCAGGCGAGGTTGTCGGCGTCCCGCAGGCCCTCGTCCAGGCCCTGGGTGCCGAGCGTGCCGAGCAGGTGCGCGGCGTCCCCGGCGAGGAAGACCCGGCCGGCCCGCCAGCGGCGGGCGAGGCGGTGGTGGATGGTGTGGACTCCGGTGTCGAGCAGCTCGTACGGGGGTGTGGAGCCGGCGTTCCAGCCCGCGAGGGTCTCGCGGATGCGTGCCACCAGCAGGTCGGGGGTGACCAGGTCCTTGCCGGGCGGCAGCAGCCAGTCCAGCCGCCACACGTCGTCGGCGAGCGGACGCGCGGTCACCTCCCCGCTCGAGGGGCCCGACGTCCGCCACGGCGGCATCCGGTGCAGCAATGCCCGGCCGGGCCAGGGAAGTTCCGTACGCAGCGCTGCCACGGCGTGTCGTTCGACGGCGGTACGTCCGGGGAAGCGGATGTCCTGGAGCTTGCGCACGGTCGAGCGCGGTCCGTCGCAGCCGATCAGGTAACTGCCGCGCCACCAGGTGCCGTTGGGGCCGCGGGTGTGCGCCGTGACGCCCGAGGACTCCTGCTCGATCGAGTCGAGGCGGCTGCCCACGGCGACCTTGATCAGCCGTTCGTGGACGATGGCCTCGCGCAGGGCGCCGGTCAGCGCGTGCTGGGCGAGGTGCAGCGGGGCGGGCGCGGGGGCACCCTCGGGGTCCTGCGCGTCCGCGGTCGGACCGAGCCCGGCGTTTTTCAGGCTCTGCGCGCTCCCCTTCGGGTCCCGCGCGCTCCTCCCGGAGCGCTGGGCGCCACTCCCCGAGCCGTGCGCGCCGCTCCCGAAGGCCCGCGCGCCGCCGCCAAACGCCCGCGCGCCGCTTACC
>NZ_JBEYFS010000109.1:0-38073 GCF_040634475.1 Streptomyces sp. NPDC007095 | reverse complement strand
TTTTTTCCTTGGGGCGCCCCCCCCCCACCGGGGGGGGGCGGGGGCCCCGCCCGGCGCCGGGGTGGGCCCCCCGGGGGGGGGGGGGTGGTGTGGCCCCCCCCCCCCCCCTCCCCGTTCTCGGCTCGGTGATCAGCTGGTCATGGACCGGGCTGCGCCGTACACGTCGAAGACGGCGAGGGCCAGCGGAATCAGGGTGAGCAGTACGAAGCCTTCGGCGATTTCCAGGAAGCGGCCCCAGAACGGGGTGAGGCCGCCGCGCGGCAGGATCAGGCCGAGTGCGGTGACCAGCGCTGCCGCCGCCGCGATCGCCGCGACGAGCCAGATCGTGCGGATGTCGAGGTCCGCGCGGTCGCCGGTGAGGGCGTCGCGCATCAGAGCGTGCGGCGGGTTGAGTGCCAGGCCGAGGCCGAGCAGGACGAGGGCGCCGAGACCTGCGGCCAGGACGGGCGCGACCTGGGTGGTGTAGCGGAAGAGGTGGGCGCGCATCAGCATGGCGACGCCGGTGGCGAAGGCGAGCAGCTGCCCCCAGACGTTGTCGGAGAAGCCGAGCACCGCCGAGGCGCCGGCGGCCAGCAGCGCGCAGCCGCCCACGAGCCCGACGAGGAGTTCGTGGCCGCGGCGGGCCTGCGCCTCGATGCGTTCGGCGTCGACCGGCTCCGGCGGGGCGGGATCGGCACCGTACGCGCTGCGCGGAGCGGCGTTCGGCGGGTCGAAGCCGATCGGCAGGCGGGCAAAGCGCATGGACATGCCCGGCAGGAAGGCCAGCGCTCCCACGGCGACGGGCGCGCACAGCGCGGCGATCTCGGTGGGCGTCCAGTGCACGAGCAGTGCCACGAACACCGCGACCAGGGCGATGGCAGAGGCGAACACGAAGGCGACGAAGGGGCCGTCCCCGCGCGGCGAGCACAGGGTGAGGACCACCGAGGCCACCAGCACCGCGGCGCAGGCGAGCAGGAACTGCAGTTTGCCGATGCCCTCGCCGCCCGCCAGTGACAGCAGCCCGGAGCCCGCCACACCCACGTTCGAGAGCGCGCCGAGTCCCAGCGCGACGGCGGAGGCCCGGTCGTCATAGATCCGTGCACGGATCGCGGCAAGGACGACGAGGAGTACACCGGTGACGCCCGCGAGGATGCCGGGCAGGCTGTGCATGTCGTGGCGCGGATCGGCGGTCCAGGCGACGAAGGCGAGCAGCGTCGGCAGGACACCGCCGCCGACGAGCCCCGCGGCGCGCGTCAGGTCACCGCTCCACAGGGTGCGTTCACGGGTGACCGCGGATGCGACCGCCTCTGAAACGTCGTCGAAGACGGCGGGGGGCAGCGACTCGGAGAAGGGGCGCAGGGTGAGGAGTTCGCCGTCGAGAATCCGCTGCGCGGCGAAGGAGCGCGAGCTGTCGAGGACAGCGCCGTCGCGGCGTACGAGGTGGTAACCGACCGGAGCGCCCTGGGCGGGACTCTGCTGGGAGAGCCTGAGGATCTCCGGATAGATGTCGGCGACCGGGATGTCGTCGGGCAGCGCCACGTCGATCCGGCTGTCGGGCGCGACGATGGTGACGCGGCAGAAGCCGAGGCCCGTGCCCGCCCCGTGAGGGGCTCCGGGTCCCGGCCCTCCGGCTCCGGTGGTTGTCGCGGAGGCCGTCATGCTCACCTGCTGCTCCCCCTCAATGATGGTCCTGCGTCTGGGATCTCGGTCATGCTCTTGCGTCTGCGTCGTTCCGCGGCCGCGACGGCGCCGCGACTGCGGTGGTTCTGGGGCCGCGGTGTGAAGGTCCTGCGCCTCTTTGTCCGGACCACTCGGCCAACGGTGCGGCAAGGCGGCGGAAAGAGGTCCGTGCGGCGGGCCGTTGGGTTCCGCACACCACCACATCGCACGGAATGCCCTGTTTTTCCAGCCCTGTTCGCGTGTGCTCAGGCGAACATCCGGCACCCTACCGCCCACCCGTCTCCCATGAAGTCAGTAGTAAGTCAGTAGGATCACGCGGCGGCCTGCGTCCGCCTGACACGGGGCGGCGGGCGGAAGACCCTGGGGCCGGCAAGGGAATTGGTGAGCAGTGAGCCAAATCATCGTCAAGCGTCCACCTCGGGCGCTGCCGTCCGAAGTGCCCACGGAAGAGGTCGTCCTGCAGCCGCCGCCGGAGCTTCCGCGCGGGCATCAGGAAAGCGTCCTCATGCAGCTGCTGCCGACGCTCGGCATGGGCGGCTCGGTGGTCTTCTTCTTCACGAACGGGCAGCCGTTCATGAAGATCATGGGCATGGTGATGATCGCGTCGACGGTGGCCATGTCCATCGCGATGGTGGTCCGCTTCCGTCGCGGCTCCCAGGGCCAGCTCGCGGACATGCGCCGCGACTATCTGAGCTATCTGTCGCAGACCCGACGCACGGCCCTGGACACGGGGAAGGCGCAGCGCGACGCCCAGTACTACCTGCACCCCTCCCCCGAGCAGCTGTGGGCGCTGGTCGCCGAGGGCAGCCGGGTGTGGGAACGGCGGCCGGGGGACGAGGACTTCGCCCAGGTGCGCATCGGCCTCGGTCCGCAGTCGCTGGCCACCCCGCTGGTCTCCCCCGAGACAGGTCCGGTCGAACAGCTGGAGCCGCTGACCGCAGGCGCGATGCAGCGTTTCGTGGCCACCCACGGCGTCCTGGACGCGCTGCCGATGGCGGTCTCGCTGCGCGCCTTCTACCACGTCACGGTCAGTGGTGAACCGCAGTCCGTGCGTGCCTCGGCGCGCGCTTTGACAGGTTCCCTGGCCTCGCTGCACTCGCCCGAGGACCTGACCATCGTGGTCGCGGCCGGGCGTGAGGAGCTCTCGCACTGGGAGTGGGCCAAGTGGCTGCCGCACGTGCAGCTCTCCGACGCGGTGGACGGCGCGGGCAGCCGCCGGCTGATCGGCAGTGACGCGCGCGAGCTGGAACAGCTGCTGGCCACCCGGCTGACAGGGCGCCCGCGCTTCCATCCGAACGCCGCTCCGCTTCCGGACGAACCGCACATCGTCGTCGTACTGGATGGCCTGTCGCTGCCGCCGGACTCGGTCCTGGCCACCCCCGAGGGACTGCAGGGGGTGACGGTCGTCGAGGTCGTCCCCGGCGACTTGTCCGGAGCCCGCGGTGACCTCTCCATCGTCGTACAGCCGCACGCGCTGCATCTGGAATCCGGGCACGGCATCGTCTACGAGGGCACACCGGACGCCCTCTCGTACGAGTCCGCCGAGGCGCTGGCGCGGCAGCTCGCGCCGCTGCGCGTGGCCTCGGGCGGAGACGACGACGAACCGCTGCTCGCCAACCTGGAGTTCACGGATCTGCTGAACCTCGGAGACGCGGCCTCGGTGGACACCAAGCGCACCTGGCGGGCGCGTTCGCTCGCCGAACGGCTGCGCGTGCCGATCGGTGTCGGCGAGGACGGGCGGCCCGTGATGCTGGACCTCAAGGAGGCCGCGCAGGAGGGCATGGGCCCGCACGGGCTGTGCGTGGGCGCGACGGGTTCGGGCAAGTCCGAGCTGCTGCGCACGCTGGTGCTGGGTCTGGCAGTGACGCACTCGTCGGAGACGCTGAACTTCGTCCTCGCGGACTTCAAGGGTGGTGCCACCTTTGCCGGGATGGCGCAGATGCCCCACGTGGCAGCCGTGATCACCAACCTGGCGGACGACCTGACGCTGGTCGACCGCATGGGCGACTCCATCCGCGGTGAGCTCAACCGCCGCCAGGAGATGCTGCGCGACGCGGGCAACTACGCGAACATCCACGACTACGAGAAGGCGCGGGCGGCCGGGGCGCCGCTCCAGCCGATCCCGTCCCTCGTCCTGGTGATCGACGAGTTCAGTGAGCTGCTGACCGCCAAGCCGGACTTCATCGAGATGTTCGTGCAGATCGGCCGCATCGGCCGTTCGCTGGGCGTGCATCTGCTGCTGGCCTCGCAGCGCTTGGAGGAGGGCCGACTGCGCGGTCTGGAGACGTACCTCTCGTACCGGATCGGCCTGCGGACGTTCTCCGCCGCCGAGTCGCGTGCGGCACTGGGCGTCCCCGACGCGTACGAACTGCCGAACGTGCCCGGTTCCGGCTTCCTGAAGTTCGGCACCGACGAGATGGTGCGTTTCAAGGCGGCGTACGTCTCCGGGGTGTACCGCACGGGTCCGACCCGGTCCTCGCTCGGCGGCGCGCTGCCGGTGGACCGGCGGCCGGTGCTGTTCACCGCGGCGGAGGTGCCGGTGCGGTACGTCGCCGTGCCCCAGCAACGCGAGGAGACACCGGAGACGGACGACGCCCTGGCCGACACCGTGCTCGACGTGATCGTGCGCCGTCTGGAGGCACAGGGACCGGCGGCCCATCAGGTGTGGCTGCCGCCGCTGGACAGCCCGCCGTCACTGGACGGACTGCTCCCGGGACTGGCCGCGGTGCAGGGGCGCGGGCTCACCCAGCCCGGCTACGAGGGGGCAGGACGGCTCGTCGTACCCGTCGGTCTCGTCGACAAGCCGTACGAGCAGCGTCGCGACCCGCTGTGGGTCGACTTCTCGGGCGCGGCCGGCCACATGCAGATCGTCGGCGGCCCGCAGTCCGGCAAGTCGACGCTGCTGCGCAGCCTGATCGCCTCCTTCGCCCTCACCCACACCCCTCACGAGGTGCAGTTCTACGGCCTCGACTTCGGCGGTGGCGGCATGGCGGCCGTGGCCGGACTGCCGCACGTCGGCGGGGTGGCCTCACGCCTCGACCCGGAGAAGGTGCGGCGTACGGTCGCCGAGGTGTACGGCGTCATGACGCGCCGCGAGGAGTACTTCCGCTCCTCCGGCATCTCTTCGATCGCCGAGTTCCGCACGAAGCGGGCGCGCGGCCAGATCTCCGTGACCGACCAGCCGTGGGGTGACGTCTTCCTGGTCATCGACGGCTGGGGCAACTTCCGTGCGGACTACGAGGCCGTGGAGAGCGTCGTCCTGGACATCGCCGCACGGGGCCTCGGCTACGGCATCCACCTCGTCCTGACCGCGTCCAGGTCGATGGAGGTCCGGGCGAACCTCAAGGACCACCTGATGAACCGCCTGGAGCTGCGCCTCGGCGACACGATGGACTCCGAGCTGGACCGCAAGGTGGCGGTGAACGTCCCCACGGGCGTGCCCGGCCGCGGCCAGGCGCCGGGGAAGCTGCACTTCATGGGCGCCGTTCCGCGCATCGACGGTCTGACGTCGGACACGGACCTCGCCGACGCGACGGCGGCACTGGCGACGGAGGTGTCCCGCCACTGGCAGGCGCCCGGCGCCCCCGAAGTCCGGCTGCTCCCGCGCGAGTTCCCGGCGCAGCAACTGCCTCCGGGCGACCACTCCCCGCAGCGCGGCGTGGCCTTCGCGCTCGACGAGGACAACCTCGAACCCGTCTTCGTCGACTTCGAGCAGGACCCGTTCTTCCTCGTCTTCGGAGAGAGCGAGTCGGGCAAGTCGAACCTGCTGCGCCTGCTGATCAAGCAGCTGACCGAGCGGTACTCGGGCGACGACTGCAAGCTGTTCGTGGTCGACAACCGGCGCTCACTGCTGGACGTCACACCGTCCACGCACCTCGCCGAGTACATCCCCATGTCCAACGCCATGGACCACCACATGAGCGCGCTGGCGGAGCTGATGCAACGCCGGACACCCACGGCGGACGTGACCGCACAGCAGCTACGGGAGCGGAGCTGGTGGCGCGGCCCGACGGTGTACGTCGTGGTCGACGACTACGACCTCGTGTCCACGTCGAGCGGGAACCCGCTGGGCGGTCTGACAGAACTGCTTCCGTTCGCACGGGATGTGGGCGTGCGGTTCATCATCGCCCGGTCGAGTGCCGGCGCGGGGCGCGCTGCGTACGAGCCGTTCATGCAGCGGATGAGGGAGCTGGGCGCGCAGGGTGTGGTGCTCGCCGGCGACCCGGGCGAGGGCGACGTCCTGGGCGGAGTGCGGCCTCGGGCGATGCCTGCGGGGCGGGGCGTCTTTGTCTCTCGTAGGCGGGGAAAGCCGTTGGTTCAGACCGGGTTGATGAGTGTGGAGTACTGATGAAGTACCCGCGAAAGTCTTCGCACTCGACAGCTCTGAGGCGACACATCTGTTCCATTGGTACGTTGAAGTAGCCCGGCGGCCGTCGGTCCGACGGCCGCGTTCACGGGAAGCAACGGGGAGGATCAGGACGTGGCTTGGGACGAATGGGAGCAGCTGAAGAACCAGGCAGCGCAGAAACGATCCGCGCACATGCAACTCAATCAGCTGCCGGCCGACGGTGGCGGTGGCGGTGGCAGCACCCCGCAGGGTGATCTGACCGTTGACCAAAAGGATCTCGCCGCGATCGGTGACCGGGCCTTCAAGCTGTGGGAAGACTTGGGCCGTTATGGGCGTGACGCCTGGTCCAGCAGCCAGACGGCGGCGTCGGATCTCAAGACCCAGGGCTTCAAACTGGGTGGGGCAGTCGACCGCGTGCAGAGCCGCTGGGAAGAACAACTGACGTCGCTCCTCGACGCATGTGCCCATATCTCCAACCATATGGACTTCACGAAGAAGGCCCATCAGGGCGACGAGTACTACATCGGCGGCCAGATCAGCAGCATCTCCACGCTCGACAAGGGCTTCGACGGGGGGAAGGGTCACTGATGGATCTGGATACGCTCCGTTTTGGGAACTTCGCGTCGCTCGGTACTGCCATAGCCGACTGGACTCGGGTTGTGGGGAACCTGGAGACCCTTGAGAAGAACGCCCGCGAAGGACTCAAAGGCCTGGCGGACAAAGCCAATTGGGCGGGCGTGAACGCCACTGTTTCACGCGAGTTCATCACCAAGACGGCGGGCGAGTTCACTGACGCCCACACCGAGGCCAGCACCATCCGTAACATCCTCAAGGACACCCACGAGGAGCTCGTCAGCTATCACGAACAGCTCAACGAGGCGATATCACGCGGGCTCAAGAAGAACCTGACAGTGATGGACACCGGCAACGGCTCCTTCACCGTCACCATGAACATCCATCCCGATCGCGCGGCCAAGGGAACCACGGTCCCTGATCACAGCGAACAGGATGTGACCGAGCTGCGCGATGACGTCCAGCGCATTCTCGGCAGAGCCACGCACAGCGACGAGACCGCGTCCGAGGCGCTTCGCGCAATCGTCGAGCAGGCCGAGTACGGGTTCTCCGGCGCCTCGTACGGCGACAGGGATTCGGCGACCAAGGCCCTGGAGGACGCCGAGAAGTACGCGAACCTCATCAAGAACAAGGGAGATTCAATGTCTCCCCAGGAATTTGATGAACTCAACCGGAATCTCGCCGGCTACAAGAACGACCCCCTCTTTCAGGAGAGGTTCGCCACCACCCTCGGCCCGAAAGGGACATTGGATTTCTGGGCCGACCTCTCCGATCCCTCGGACGGCGGCGATCTGCAGCGGGCACGCCTCGATCAGCTCGGCGAATTCCAAAAGAATCTCAGTCTCACTCTCGCAGGAGCGACACAGTCGGATTCCCCTGCAATGCGGCACTGGGAGGACGACATGGTCCAGCTGGGTGACGATCGCATCCAGACCCGTGGAACACAGGTCTACGGTTTCCAGCTGATGAGCAACCTTATGCGAGTCGGGGATTACAATGACGCGTTCTTGAACAAGTACGGCGACGCCCTGGTGTCAACCGAGAAGAAGATGAAGCTGCCGGACCACTACTGGAACGGTGGCGTGGGCGGACCTCCCATGCCCAAGATGAACTTCATGGGCGACGAGTTCGGCCGGGATCCGATGACCGGATTCATGACAGCTCTCTCGAACAGCCCCGACGCCGCTACCGACTTCTTCAACAGGACCGAGCCCCAGGACAACGCTGAATGGGTCCTCAAGGATCGCCCCACATTCGACGACACCCCCCTGAACAGCCACGATGGAAACCAGTCGCGTGACGCGACAGGGAATGCCCTCGTCGCCGCGGCCACGGGCGTCAACCCCAACGACCCCCACGCCGTTCCCGTGGAGCACACGGCCGGGAACCGGCACGTCCTCGATCGCTCACTGAAGATCATCTCGGGTGTGGGCGACGACTTCGCTCCCGAGATGCGTGATGACATGGCCAAAGTGCTGGTGAACTACGGCGACGAGGTCAATCACACCGCAAGTTCCCTCGCAGACGATCACAGCGACCCAAGACAGCTCGATCGACATCAGCTGTTGGAAGTGACGAAGCAGGTGTCACGTGATCAGAACGCCTACGGAATACTCAACGACGGCCTGAACCAGGAGATGGTGCGCGACATCTACGCGGACCATCCGAGCGATCCGAAGGAAACGCTGCTCCGGGCAGGACACACCGTCGGCTTTCTCGAAGAAGCCCGCTATCAGGCCTTGAAGACAGACAAGCACGACCCTTCATGGGATGCCAAGTGGCTGTATCACGGCTTCGGTGGTGCCGTGAACTTCATCCCGGTTGTCGGTGATGCCGCGCAGCGAGGCGTCGACGCCCTTGCCTACCAATGGCAATTGGACGAGCAAGCGCGCATCAACGAGGAGACGGCCCGGCAGAACGGCGAAGTCTTCACCGCACGGGAGAACCAGCTGCAGAAACTCGCCGACCTGTGGATGGACGCCAACCCGAACCACGACAACAACAACAGATACACGATCACATCCGAGATCAACGGCGCCGCCTTCGACGGCAATGGCCGTGCTCAGGGACTGGCAGGCGATCAGTGAACAAGGGTACTTCTCTGCTTCCGGGTCGGCTCGCGGTGCATACGGGAGGATCGCGGCGCCGTACGCGAAGTGCCGCTGCCGCTGTGACCGTAGGCCTTCTGGCGGTGACGGCTTGTTCGGGATCTCGCGACTACGCGGTCCCGGACAAGGCATGCGGTGTGACCGTCGATTCCGACTCGCTGTCTCCCCTCCTGCCGAACGGGAAGAAACTCACCCAAAAGTCATACGACGCCGGCCCGGAGAGTCCACGTTGCCGTCTGCTGGTGGACCAGAAGCTGGTCGTCTATCTCTCGGGAGATGTCGTTGCCGGCGACACCGATCCCATCAAGGTCCAGGATCAGGCACTCGCACGCCTTGGGAATCCCGCCGCTGCCGACATCGGCGACGAGGCCGTGATCGCCGACCGCGGAGCGATGGCGGTCGCCAGCTGCACCTACAAGGGAAAGCAGCAGAAGTTCGCCGTACTGATCCAGCTTCAGAAGAACGTTCCCCAGAAGGCTTCGGAGCGGCGCAATGCCCTGCGCTCCTTCCTCCGCTCTTATTTCCCGAAGGCCATGGAGAAGCAGGGGTGCCAGTAGCACAGCGCTATGCGGCGCCGAGCCCCCCACGGCTGACGTCACCGCACAGGAGCTGCGGGCGGGCGGCTGGTGGCGAGGTCCGACGGTGTACGTCGTCCACGACGACTACGGCCTGGTGTCCACGTCGAGCGGGAACCCCCTGGGCGGCCTTACCGAGCTTCCACCGTTAGCACGGGCACAGGTCAGGAAGGCGCCGCCGCACCATGGCCGGGTGCAGGCCGACGACGTCAAGACTCAGGCCGCGCCACCGAGGCAAACGGCATGAGCGCGAGCGCACCGTCAGCTTCTGAGCCCGCCAGACACGATGGCAAAGACGAACGGATCGGAGGTACCGGACAGTTCGAGTGCCTGACCCGGGGGCCGACCAGACCTCCTCTCCGTCGTCCGCGTACACCGTGTTCACCTGGGTGTCACTGCAGGTCACGGTAATTCGCCCTGGCCAAAGGACCCATCTCGGTGTCCGTGAGCGCCCGCGGGTGCCGCTGTGGGCGTCAGCGATAACGGATGACGTGCAGACCACGGATTCCGACCTGGTCGAACGCCACGGCAGAATCCGTGGAACCGTCGACCAGCATCACGCCCTGCGCCGTGTGTACCGCGTTCAGCAGCCGGCCGACGGACTCCCGGCCGCGCGCGTCGACTCGACGGACCCAGATCACGGCTCGGGCTTCGACCGGGAAACCCGAGAGTTCGTCCATCACCGTTGCCCAGTCCGCGTGTTCGGTCGCGGAGAGCACGGGCCCCAGGCCGGACAGCGTGGGTTCGAACCATGCCGCGTAACCGGGAGGCGGCGAGACGGGGAATCCCGCGGATCCGGGAGTCTCGCCGGCATCCCAGCGTTGCAGCCAGGTCCATGGGTCTGAGTTGGGAAGGCCGAACGGAGCAGCAGCTTCCCTGGGTACGACCAGCGCGGCGTCGAGCATGGCGTCCTGCCGGCGTCCGTCGCGCAGATAGCGTTTTGTGTTGCACGCGAAGACCCAGCCTCGCCGGATCTCGTCCTGCGGTGCGGGATCGACCAGTTCGACTTCTCCGTGATATGCCTGGTCCAGCCAGAGCTGCGCCTTGCGGAGCGCGGACGGGTAGTCGTATGCCTCCGCTTCCCAGGGCCAGCGCGGGGGGTGTGCCCGAGGCACGGCTCGCATGAGGACCAACTCGCGCAGCGCGGACGGGTCGAGCTTCGCCAGACCCCCTACCTGGGCGTCCAGGAACACGACCTGGCCCTTGTGGTTGTGCGCGTACAGCAGATTGCCGGTCGCCTCGGCGCCGCCCAGTTCCCGGCGGACCCAGACCAGACCTCGGGTGTCCGGGCCCGGTTCGGCCACCGCCCTGATCACCGAGTCCCAGTCGCTCACTGCCACCTGCTCGAAGGCCGTGAAGTAGCGCCGCGTGAGCCTGGCCCACCAGCCGGGGGCCTCGTCGGACGGCTGCCAGGGCAACGGCGTCGACTGAGCGCCGTCAATGGCGGAGTGCACGGTCACCACGCAACCGCGCGCGTTGATCCTGCGGGCCTGGTCGGCGACCCTCGCGGCCGCTTTCTGCTGGCCGGCCGGGTCCAGGTCCGCGAGGGGATCGCTGGCCGACGGGTGGAACAGCGAACTCCCGTCCTTCGGGACCACAACCGAGGCCGCCAGCATGGGCGTGGCGGGGTAGCCCGGTTGGTTCAGGGTGCGGCAGGCGAACATCCAGGCGGTGGGGGTCTCGTGCACCGGATGGGGGACGGACAGTTCGACGAGGCCGCGGTAGGTGTGGGCCAGCCAGGCCGCGGCCCGCTGGTCGGGGCGGTCCATGTCAGTAGCCCCCGGAGCGTCGGTCGGCGCTCGGCCAGTCGCCCGCCTCGCGTCGGCGCATGTACTCCGCCACTGGAAGTGCGGTCGGCGGCCAATGTGCCGCCTCACCATGGTGTGGCACGACGACGACGGAGGTGAACGGCGCATCCACGGGATTCCCTGTCTCGAGGTGCTCCTTCCAGTCGAACCGAATGGCCCAGCCGAAACCGTATTCCTCGCACTTGTCCGGGAGCATGACCAGGGAAGCCACCTTGTCCGGATACATCGCCTTGACAAATTCGGCGGCCAATTCGACTGCTTCGGACTTGCTCAACATTTACTTGACTCCGTCGCGATATGGAATATGGCCGATCGACGACACATTCTTTTCGAGTACTCCCAGGGTCCCGGACTGGCCGTCGAGGAAAACCACACCGTGTGGGGTGTTCACCGCGTTGAACACATGCGCCGAACCATCGGAGCGGCTGATGTACATGACGCTCCTCGAACCCTCGCCCCTGGCCTGCAGGTCGCGAATGATGTCATCGTAGCTCTTGACCATGTCGTAGTGGCCCTTGGGCCTGTCCTTGAGCCCGAGCGCCTCCGGCGACACGTGATCGGGACTCTGCTTCGGGGCCGCGCTGGCCTGTTCGCCGTCCAGGTTCCTGTTCACGGCATCCACATTGTGACTGCAGTTCTGGGTGTAGCCGGGATGTCCCGTGTTATTGACGTCCTTGAGCCAGGGAAACTGATCGTCGGTGAATTCCTGGGCGAGTTTCGGATCCACCGAGTCGGCATGGATCGCCTTCTCGGAAACATGGTCCGTGCTGCGGGCGAGGTTGCTCCAGTCCTTCGGCGCAGCGGCGAGTTCGTCGCCGTACTTCAGCCCGTTGGCGGCCATGTTCGCCGCACCGGTCTCCACCCCCTCCCTGACCGCGGTCCGCAGGCCGCCCACCGCCAGCCCCGCGCCGTCGGTGCCGATGAGCTGAGGAACGAGCCTGCCGAGGGCTTCCGAGGGGTCCTTCTTGAAGCTGTCGATCAGGGCTTCGGGAACGCGCTCCGGGTGCGCGGCCGTCGATACCAGACCGGACAGGGTCATGCTGACGTGCTGCAGGTAATCGGCTGGGTGAGTGATGTTGTAAGGGTCTTCGGGGTTCAGGCCGCGGACGAAGTTGATCAGCCCCGCGCTTCCCTTGATCACTCCGCCTGTGAAGTGGAGAACCTCGGTGTTGAGCGCGCCGTATCCGTCGAGCGCGTCGGACTCCAGCCGGTCGAGCGGCGGCGGCTCGGCCGGGGCGTGCTTCAGGGCCGCGGTGACCGCCCGCGTGGCGACACGACCGGCTTCGTCCCGCTGGCGGCGCGCGTCCGCCAGGATCTGGCGGGCGCTCTGGATGTCACCGCGGCCAGGGTCCTTGAACTGCTCCAGGGGAGGTCCGGGGTCCTTGTCCGCTTTGATCGCGGCGTTGTACGCGTCGACGCGCTTGTTGTACGCCTCCACCGCCTGCTCGGAGGCCTTCTTGCCCTTCTTGTAGAGGTCGATGGCGTCCTGGGCCTGACCCTGCGCCCACTTGACCGTGTCCGCGTAGCTGTCCAGCGCCTTGCCGGCGGCCTCACAGGCGTCCGCGGCGTGCAGCCACTTGGGGGGATGCATGGCGAACTTCTCGCGGAAGGTGTCGGCGGACTCGCCCTTCCAATGCGAGGAGTCCAGCGAGCGCATTCCCTGGCCGACCGAGTCGAAGGCGGTGTGGAAGCCCGTCAGGTGCTTGGCGGCGGCCCGGATGGACGCCGGGTTGCCGTGTACCAGCTCGTTCGCCTGGTCGGTCTCGCCGAGCTACTGCTCTCCGACGCTCGCGCCCAGGTCGGAGGCGATGTTGTCGCCGACGTCCTCGACCTTGTCGGCCCAGCCGTCGGCCCCGACGGCCTCCAGACCGTCCCCGACCTTGTGGGCGCCCCACTCGACGCCCGCACCGACGAGCTTCTTGCCCGCGTCGACGCCGTCCTCGAGCTTGCCCAGCCCGGCGTTGACCAGATCCCCGAGCCCCATCAGCCGCCGCTCCCGCCCTGCTGTGCCTGCTGCTGAGCCGCCGCCTGGGCCCGTTCCTCGGGTGACGGGCCGAAGGTGTCGTCGAGCACCTGGTTGTACTCGCTGTCGCTCACCCCGAACGCGCTGTGCAGGTTCTCAGGGTTGAGTCCCATCGGCCCCAGCGTGTGCGAGGTCATCACGTCCCGGCCGGCGTCCTTCCAGCCCTGCTCGCTGTTCTGCAGGGCCTGATCGAAGGACTCCTTGCTGTAGTCGGCGTGCGCGAGCGCGTTGTTCTGGGCCAGCTCGCCCCAGCTCATCTGCGTGATCTCGCCCTCGGAGGCGTTCGGGTTGCCCATCAGCGAGTTCGCGCCGATCTTCAGCGTGCCCTCGACGTACTGGTCAGTCTCGTACAAGGTGCCGGCCGAAAGATCCACGGCCTGGGCGAAATAGTTGCCCTCGCCCACCAACGCCCGCACACCCCATTCCCAACGCTCGCAGAACGACTTGAAGGCCGACGTCAGCCCGTCGTGGCCCACTTCCAGCGCGGACAGTTCCAGGTTGGAGAAGCCTCGGCCGAACCCGGCCGCGCTGTCGACGCCCAGTCCCTTGAGCTCGCTCAGGGTCAGCGTGATGCCCTGCTCGATCTCGTTCAGCCCGGTCGCCTTGATGTCCTTGCCGGCGCCGTTGTTCACCACGGTCGTTCACCGCTTCCGTTCACTTCCGCGTCCACCGCCGCCGCGTCCGGCACGATCCCCATCACCGGCGGCAGGAGCACGCCGTCGTCGCCGCTGCCTACGTCCAGGGCGACACCGCACGGCACGCCCATTGCCGGGATCACGACGTCCAGCAGGCGCCACCCCCGCACCGCCATGAAGTCTCGCCGGCCCTTCAGGGCGTCCTGCGCCTCGTCGAACCTGGCGGCGGCCAACTCGTCGGTGAAGACATGGATCCACCGCACACCGCCGAAGTCGGCTGCCAGGAATCCCCGGCCGCCGCCGTCGAGCGGAACGAGGGGGACCAGGACCGTGGTGTCCCGGAAGCGGTCGATCGTGTGCCTGATCCGGTCCATCCGCCGCGCTGCCCCGAATCCGTCGGGTTCGACCGCGTCGGAGTGGACGGGTCCGGTGGCTGCCTCGGCCTCCGGGGAGTCGCCCGTGAGGCGCGCCTCCGGCTGCCGCCGGGCGTCCCCGGGCTCTTCGGCGATGCCTTCCCGCATGGCGCCGGTCACATGGTCCGGGCCGGGTTCGGCGCACTCGGCGGCTTGCTTCTTCAGTTGCTCCCACTCGTCCCAAGCCACGTGTGGATCCTCATGACGTTTCGAAGGTGGCGGCTTGTCCGGAAGGGGCCTCGATGACGCAACGCGGGGTGGGCACCTCCCGTGCGTGCCCACCCCCGGTGCCTCCAGCCAGCCCGTCTCACTCGAAGAAGCTGGCCGCCTTCTTGTCGCCGCCGCGGTAGTCACCGCCGGCCTGGTGCACCTTTTGCGTGATGGAGAGCAGCGCCTGATGGATGGCGCTGGTGTGGTTGTCCCACTCCTTCGACTTCCGCTGGAAGGCGTCGTAGGCGTCGCCGGCCCAGCCCTCTGCCGCGTTGTGGACGCCCTGCTTCAACTGGGTGAGATCGCTCTCGAGTTGCTTGGCCAGGCCGCCGAGTTCAGTGGCGAGCGCGTCCAGGACGCCGTACTTGACGGCAAGATCCTGGAGGTGTGGCGTGCCGGTCATGTTTCCTCATCTCCTTGACGATGTGAGAAGGACCTCGCGGTCCGGGGGCGCGACTCGGTGCCGGTCAGTAAAGGTTGAGCGCCGAGGTCTTCGCGCCGGCGTCCACTTCGATGCTGGAGATCGTGGAGTGGAGTTCGTCCTCGAGCTTGTTCTTGTCCTGCTTGGTGAGCTGGATTCCGTTCAGGAAGTCGTCGAGCATGCGCCCGATCCCGGCCATGTGCTCGTTGATTTCGTGCTGCTTGGTCTTGAACGCGTTGGCGCCGAAGCCCGTCCAGTTGGCCTCGATCATGTCGATGCATCCCTGGAGCTTCTGAAGGTGCTTCTTGACGTTGTCGTACCGGTCGATGACGTTCGTCTGGAGCTTTTGTACGTGTGCGTCGTCTAGCTTGCGGCCGTCAGCCATCTCGGCACTGCCTTTCGTGAGAGGGATCTGTGTTTCTGGCGCTACACCGGGTGGTGAGGCGCTCGTTCCTTGCGCGACCCGCTGTCCATCACGGGTGGTAGGCCATGACAGTCATACGCCTCGCCGTGAGCGAATCACCGCGAAGGCCCCGCCGCCGATCACCACGACCGCCACCGCGGCTCCGAGAGCGACCCACAGCGTGGTGTTGCCGGACGAATCCGAGCTTGATCCTGCCGCTGAAGTCTGGCCGCCTGAAGTGGAGTTCGAGGCTTGTTTCGAGGCTTGTGACGAGGTTGATGCGGAAGCGGAGGGCGAGGTGCTGGCGGACAGGCCGGGCGTTTTCTTGTTCGTGACGGGGTCGACGTCGGCGGCTCCGGGATCCCCCTTGTCCTTCAGGAGAACCTGCGCGGGGCGGATCGTGCCGTACCCGAGGTACCGGCTCGGGGTGCTCTTCGGCCAGTCCCGGCCGGCGGTGTCGATCATCACACGGAGGACCTGATTGGCGGTCCACTTGGGGTGGGCGGACCAGATGAGGGCTGCGGCGCCGGAGGTGATGGCGGTGGCTTGGCTGGTGCCATTGCTCTTGGCGCAGTAGGACTTCAAGGTCTTGTCACACCAGGTCGGTACGTCCACGCCTGGCGAGGCCAGGTCCACGTACGCGCCGTCCTGCGAGAACTTGGCTACCTCGCCATTTTGGTTGATCGCCGAGACTCCGACCACGCCGGGGTATTTGGCGGGATAGCCGATGTAGTTCTTTGCGATATCGGCGCTGTTACCCACACCGGCGATGAGCAGTTTTCCCTTGCTCTCTGCATACTGAACGGCCTCAAGTCCACCATCGAACGCGGAAAACGTTTCGAATGACATGCTGATGATCTTCGCGTCGGAATCAGCAGCCGCTCGGATGGCCTTCGCGGAAGTGTCGCCCTGCTCTTCGCCCTTCTTGCCGATGCCGAGGAGGACCGTACGGATCGGGATGATCTTGGCCCCGGGTGCGACTCCCTTGAGCCCGTCACCACTGCCAGTCCCAGCGATCAACTCAGCCATCGACGTGCCGTGACCGGTGTAGTCGTCCGTTTCATCGCCGGTGGTTCCCGTGACGTCGACACCGGGCAGCACCTGGCCCTTCAACGAATTCGTGTCCGGGTTCACGCCGGTGTCGACGACAGCGACCGAAATGCCCTTGCCCGTGCTGACTTTCCACAGTCCCTGGGCGTTCATCGCGTCCAAGTACCACTGCTGCGACTGGATGTCGTCGGCAGCCGCGGCAGGGGCCAGCCCAACGGACATGACGGCCAGAGCACCCAGCGTCGCGCCCACGGTGGTCACATGTCTCCGGGCATGCCTCGCCCACAGCGCGGCCCGCATACGGCGTACGCCAGTCCCTGACTTCACTTCTGTACGTCCTCGGTCGTTTCGGTCAGTCGGTCGCCGGCGGCGCATCGCCGCGCCGCGCGTCATCACGTGAGCGCTTCTTGTCCTCGGCAGAGTGCTGTTGACGCTGCGTTCTCCCGCCGACGGCACGATCAGGGCTGCGGCCCTCCGCGGAACCGGACACCAGGCCAGAACCACCGGACGCGGCTCCGTTGCCCCTGCCGCCGGCCCGACTCGCGGGTGCGCCGACCACACCGTCCGCATTACCTGGAGACCGGCGCTGAGACTGTCCCTGCCCCGTGCCCGGCGCCGGGTTGTTCGCACCGATCACTCCGCGCTGCCCCGGCCTTTCACCCGTTGTGCGAGCGCCTGTTGCGCCCTCGCCGCCGATGACCGTGCCGCGTGGAACCCTGGCGCCAGTCGTACCCGGACCGGTTTCAGAAGTGGGCCTGCCACCGACCACGCCGCCCGTACGCGCAGCGCCCGTGGCTCCGGGGCCGGTCCGTGCCGCGGGTTGACCGGGCACTCCGCCCGCACGCCCGCCCGGCATGCCGCCGGTGCGTGAACCAGTCGTACCCGCGCTTCTGGGCATGCCGCCGGTGACACCCCGCCCCATGGGCGACCTGCCCGTCGCAGATGCAGGCCCACGGGCAACCTGCTGGCCAACCGCGGATGCGCGGCCCAGCGGTCCCGCGGGACCGCGTCCCGTACGGCCTCCGGCAGTGGTTCCCTCAGAGGTGGTGACCCGTCCTTGAGCCGATGCGGGGGCCCTACCGCCCGTGGCCCCGCCGAATCCACCAGCGCGCCCGACCGGCCCTCCGAAGGCAGGAGGTACCGCACCATTTCCCAGGGGAGGAAGCGTCCCCCCAGAAGGTCCGTTGGGACCCGTCGCGACAGAAGGAGGAACCACCGGCGCCGGCTTCGCATTTTCCGGCGGCAGCGTGCCAACACTGTTGATCTCTGTACCGACGGTGGGCCGATGCAGTTCGACATTCGTGTCCGCAGCCGGATGTACGGAGGAAGGAAGGTTGTTCCCGGAGCTTCCTTGGGGCACATCGACGTGCTTGTTCTCACCGGCACTCGTAACGACGTGGCGGCTCGAACCCGAGGTTGAGTCGACGACACCTCTATGTGAGGCCCCGTCAACGGTGGGGTTGTCGATCGGCACTCCTACGTTGGGCATCGGCTCAAAAGCCGGCGGGTCCAGCTTTGCCAATTCGGACCCGGACACCGAGTAGAAGGAGGCGAGGCGATTCATCTGGTTGATCGCCTCTTGCCGGTCCTTCTCGACCTGGACCGCCTCGGCATACTGCTTGTTGCCCTCGAACTGCTGGAGTACCGGGAGCTGCCCCGGCTTCTTCTGGTCGAGGGCAGGGCGGGTGTCCCGGGGCGGCAGCGAACTGCGCACGGATGCGAGCCCCGTCGCGGCGGCCGTGACCTGCACCCCGGCGCCGTCGGCGTACGTGGCCAGGCTCTCGGTGTGCGTGGCGAGGCCCTCTCCCCACTTCTGGAACGCCTCGCCTGCCTCGCCCTGCCAGTCCTCACCCGCATGCTTGAGGTGACGTCGGAGCTCCACGGCGGCTTCGCTGATCGCCTTGCTCGCCTTCGCCAACGTCTCGCCGGCATGCTCCAGATCGGCGGGGTTCGCCTGATGGACCAGGTCGATCATGGCGTTGAGCTTGTGGTCCTCGAAGTCCGTGACTTTCCCGTACGTCAGCAGGCGGACGCGCTTGAATCCGAACGCGTCGTGCATCACGTTCGACACACCGGACACCGCGTCGACCTGGCCGACCTGAACGTCGACGCGCTGCTGGTCAGTCAGCTCCTTCGGCGCCTTGTCGTCCCCGCTCACTACTGGAGTCCCTTCGTGGACTTCTTCGCGTCGCTCAGCTTCCGCTCGCCTTCGCCGGACTTCTCCTGCTGGGCTTCGGTGTACAGGCGGTTGGTCTCGACCTGGATCTCCCGGAAACGGCGTCGCTGGTCGTCATCGAGGCTGTCGAAGCCGTTCTGCGCGCCTTGCGTCGCGATGCCCATGGCCTCGATCTGGAGCCCCAGCGTCTTGGAGAGCTGCGTGATGTGCTCGTGAACCTGTTCGTACTGAGTGAACAGGGCGTCAGCCTCATGGAAGGGACTGCCGTGCCCGCTGAGAGAAGTGCGCGAGACGCGGTGCGCACCCACCTTGGACGCGCTGCCCTCCGAGTCCTCGAACTCGGACAAGAGCTTGTCGATGCGCTGCTTGAACGTCATCAGCACGCCGGCGCCGACCTTCAGGTCCGCAGCTGTGCTTGGCGACGCCCCACCTGTCATGTCCGCAGGAAGCATGACGCCTTCCCTCCCCGTTTTGTCGCCCGCTCCGGGCGACTGCACCCCTCAAGCGTTCATATCCGCAACGACATCACTCTAGTCGTTTCCTATGACAGCCCCAACTGCTAAATGCAACAGCTGTGCTACCACCCAGCGAAGCTTCACTGCTTCTTCACCGCACCCTCGCGCTCGCCTGAGCCCGTGCCGCCACTCGACACTACGTGGCCCGCAGGGCGACGGACCTGAGTACTCCTACTCATTCGGCGTTGCTGTGTAGCCATTGCGAACTCGCAAGGGACGGGCACCCGTTCGACGATCTACCCCGCACTCCCCACCCCGAGAACCAGCCACTCCCAGGCCTTCTCCTTGGCATTGCTCGGCCCGCTCGCCTGCTTCGTGCCGAAGAAGATCCGTCCGTTCTGCACGATGATGTCGTTCAGTGCCGGGTCTGTGAGCGTCCAGGCTTCGGAGGGCAGATCGAAGTAGAGGTACGGGGTTTCCTTGCCGGTTCGCGGGTTCAGGCTGACGAGTCCCATGGGCGTGATGTGGTCACTGCTCTCGCGAAGTGCCAGGAGCTGGTCACCGCTCATCCGCAGGGGATGCAGCAATTGGTCATGACCTGATTCGAACTTCTTGACCGTCTTCCCTGTCGCGAGGTCGAATCCGATGATCCAGTTGGAGTTGTTCACGATGGTTCCGTCGGGGTCCTCCCTGCTCGTCAGGAAGACCTGGCCGTCACCGACCACGATCGTCGGGCAGTTGTCCACCGCCCCGTCCTCCTCGTCATCGACGCAGTCGGCGACGTAGTGGCCCCCTTCGACGCGAATCGTGACGCGGTACTTGCCGTGTTCGTCAAGGGAGATCAGGTCGGTGATCTCGACGTCGCCCGCCGCCACGGCGAGGACGGCGGGTTCGGCGGACACCAGGTAGACGCTCTGGACGCCCTTGGCGACCTGATAGGTCCATTTGACCTTGCCCGTGCGGGGGTCGACCTTCCGGACCCGATACGACCCGGCGAGGCTCTTCTCGTCGAAGCAGTCGGTCCGGATGAGCAGGGCACGTCCGCCGGCCAGGCCCCCGTCCTTGCACTTAGGGGGAGGGGTACTCGTCCAGAGGAGCTTTCCCTGGTCCATGTCATACGCCTGCGAGCCCTTGCCCCACGCCACAGCGACCGTGGCACGCGTCATGGTCACACTCGGCGTGTCGTAGAGGGCGTTCACCTTGGAGAACCGGGCCTCCCAAAGCTTCTTGCCCGTGTCGAGGTCGACGAAGGCCACGTGATCGCACGGTGCGTGGGTGTCGACACCGGACCGGAACAGGACCGCCGTGCGGTCCCCAACGGTCACATGACGCGTCGTACCGCAGATAGGTCCGGCGAGTCTGATGCGCCAGCTTTCGTCGCCCGTGGTGGCATCCTTGCCGATCCTGAAGCCCACGAGGGTTCTGTTGATGCCTTTGGCAAGGATCTTGTCCGTCGCCCACATACCCGGCATCGCGTGCGACTCGCCGGCCTGCATGTCGTCGGCGGAGAACCTGAAGGCCATGCGTCCAGCCGTGTTCGCGGGGCGGCTCTCGACCGTCTCCCGGATGTCGAGCGGGCCCTGTTCGGCACTGGCCGACGGTTTGTCAGCTGTCTGCACCGAGTCGTCGTCACCGTGCCAGAGGAGCCAACTGCCCGCGCACAGCGCCCCGATCAGCAGGACTGCCACGCCACCGAAGAGCCTCCTGCGGCGCTTCTTTCGTATGCCGTCCGCTGTCAGAGCGGAGTGTGTGTACATGGAAGGAGGTGGGCCGAAGCTCACGCGGAGAGGTCCTTTCGATGACCGCGATGGATGTCCGACAAGTCAGTGGCCGGGCATCGGAGATGTTGAGAACAGCCATGTGCCCCAGGCCGTCACTCCGCCCCCGCCACCCGCCGCTTCCTCCGCCGCGCGTCCCGCACCGCCACCGCCACCCCGCTGAGCCCCGCCAGCAGAACCGCCGCCCCCACAGCCACGTACGTGGCCAGTCGTGCGTTCCGTTCGTCCGGGGTTTCGCCCAGTTGCAGTTTTGCCGGGGTCGGAGCCTCGGCCTTCGAGAGACCCTCGTCAGGGTTGGGGGATTCGATGGGATGGTCGTCCTCCGTCAGGGCGCGGACCGGATCGACCACTCCCCAGCCGACCAGGCGGTCATGGCCCGCCACCGAGCGTTCCGCGGTCTGCTCGATCTGGGCCACGATCTGCTGTTGGGTCCAGTCGTGGTGCTTCGCCTTGATCAGAGCGGCGACTCCGGCGACGTACGGGGCCGAGAAGCTGGTGCCGTTGTCGGAGCAGTGGCCGCCCTTGGGGACGGTGGAGATCATGTCCACGCCGGGGGCCGCCACGTCCACGAAGTCGCCGGACTGCGAGAAGGAAGCGCGTTCGTTGTTGCGGTCCGAGGCGGCGACCGCCAGGACACCGGGGTACGAGGCCGGGTAGGTCTCCTTGTCGTTGCCGCCCAGGCCGTCGTTGCCCGCCGACGCCACGACCACGATGCCGGCGGCCAGTGCCTCGTCCACCGCCCGTTTCAGGTCCGAGGCCGGTTTCACCGCGTTCGAGGTGTCCTGAGAGATGTTGATGACGTCGGCCTTGGCCCGGATCGCGTCGCGGATGGCCGTGGCCAGGGTTTCGGCCGTACCGTGGCCCTCCGCGTCGTTCTGCTGGATGGGGATGATCGTCGACTCGGGAGCCAAGCCCACGAATCCGGTGCCGGAGATGGGCCGGGCCGCGATGATGCCCGCCACGCGGGTGCCATGGCCGACCGTGTCCGTCGTGCCGTTCTCCTTGCCGCGTGCGATCGGGTCCCCGTTGTCGTCCTTCAGTTTCTTCGGGAGGAGGTTGAGACCTGCCGCCGTGTCCACGGCATGGGTGAGCTGCGGGTTCTTCACGTCCACCCCCGTGTCGATCACAGCCACCCGTACGCCCTTGCCCTTTGACTGGCTCCACAGTTCGTCCAGCAGGACGCGTTGCAGCGCCCAAGGGCGGCCCGCGTACTTCTTGTTCGGGAAGGTGCACTGGTCCGTGGACGTGTCCGCGGACGCGAGCGGTGCGAGGGCGACGGTGACAGTGGAAGCGAGCATCGTCGCGGCCATGACGACCACGGTACGAAGAGGCCTTGCGGCCGGTGCGTACGACATGGACTCCCCCTTACGAACCCTGCGGCTGGCGTGCCGCCGATGTCGACAGACGGGGGCCGGTGGGCAGGAACTTGGACCAGGCGGCCGGGATGGGCGCCGGGTCCACGTCGGAGTAGCCCAGGCTGATCTGGGCCAGGCGGGCTTCCTGCTCGAGTTGCTTGCGCTCCTTGGCCGTGGTGCCGATGCCCGCGTCACTCGTGGCGCTGTCGTCGTTGGACTGCATCGCATAGCGCAGGCCGGTGTCGGTGACCAGGAAGACACCTCCCGCCGTTGTCTCCTCGCCTTGGAACTGGCGATAGAGCTGACCGGAGCCAGGAGTGACGTACGCGCTGGAGGAACCGGTCGGGAGGGTGGCAGGGAAGTCCGTGCCGGCCCAAGTGCTGAGCGTCGTACCGCCCTTGGCCTTGTCGACGTCGCGCAGTACGTTGCAGACGGTGTTGCGGTGCCCGTCCGATGCGTCCGCCTCGTTGACGGGAACGGGCATGCGGCTCGGCCAGGTGTGGTCCGTTGCGAACCCGGCCGCATTGGGAACGAAGGCTCCGGCGCTGACGTCGAGAGCCTTGCCGGCCTGGCCGAGGCCGACCAGGTCGCTGCTGTTCAGAAGCAGCTTGGCGGTGAAGTCCGAGACAGGAGCCACCTTTCCCTGCTCGACGACGTAGTACTGCTCGGTCGCGCCGTTGGGCGCCTTGAGCACCATGCCGACCTTGTTCGCGTCGTCGGACAGGCCGCCCTGGACGCCGGCGGCGGCGCCGATCTGCCCCTCGACCTTCGGGAAGGTGATGGGGTCGCCCGGGTGCAGGGTCTCCAGCCACTCCTTGGACACCCGCTGTGGTTCGCGGCCGGAGCCGACGAGCGTGCGCAGCAGCAACTCGTCGTTCTTGTCGACCTCGTACGACGTGCCGCTCGCGTCGACGATGTAGCGGGTCTTGTCCGGGCCTACGACGTACAGCAGTTCGCCGCCCCGCAGCTTCTGCTTGCTTCCCTCGGTCTTGTCCATGTCGCGTGAGGCCAGGACGAACGCGGCCTTCTGGATGGACCTGCCGCCCGCGCTCGGGCGTTCGCAGACGGCCCAGCGCTTCGTGGAGCCCGCCTCGGAGGCGGCGGGAAGCCGGTCGGGGGCGTAGGGGATGCCGATGGTGACCCCGCGCGGGATGGTGCCCCTGTCGAGGATGGACTCGTCGACGGTGACGACGTCGCCCTTGCCCGTCTTGAGCAGGAGCTTCGCGGACGCCATGTTGAGGACCGGGTGCAGTTGGACCTTGCCGTCGGTCTTGAGGACCACGTATCGGGTGGTGGACTTGCTGGCGATGATCACCTTCTCGCCGACGGCGTCCCAGCCCTGCGGGGCGGTCGGTTTGAACATCCCCCACGCCCCGAACGCGGCCATGATGATCACGCCGACGAGGGCGCCCGGCAGTACGGCCCGCAACGGGCGCGGCGCCCCTTCCTCCGAACCGTCGGGAGACGACTGGACGAAGGACGCGAGCATGCGTCGCTTCGCGAAGGTGTAGGCGTTGAGCTGGTCCCGCCGAGATGCCATGTGTGCCTGATTCTCCCCGTGTATCGCCTGGCGGCGCTCGGGGGTACACCGTCCCCCGCCCTCCGTTGTCAGACCGGCCCCCTACTATGCCTGGTAAGGGATCGGTCTTGTGGAGCGGGTAGGGTATCGGGGCCTTCAAGGGCCTTGTGTGGTGGCGTTGTTCCAATGAGTTGTAAGGAAAACGGGGGGATGCAGTGATGGCTTCCGGAACGCGGTTCCGGTCGCGTGACCGGTCGCGGGAGCAGGGCTCCTCGGCACCCCGGTCGCAGCGGTCCTCGCCGCCCGCGAGGGCTCAGGGGCAGACGGGGGCGCTCCATCTCAAGGTGCGTCCCGGGCAGTCGGGGTCGTTCCGTTTGCAACGGATCGTTCTGTTGGAAATCGCCGCCGCCGCGCTGCTCGTCGGGTGGATCGTCGGTCCGTTCGCGCTGATGCCGGCCGCTGTCGTCGCGGTCGCACTCGTCCTCCTCGCCTTCGTGCGGCGCCGGGGCCGCTCGTTGCCCGAATGGCTCGCCACGGCACGGGCGTTGCGGGCGCGGCAGCGGCGCGCGGCGAGTACGCCGATACCGCCCGGGACGGAGCCCGGTCTCGCCCCCGCCGTGGAGTGCGATCCGGGCCTGCGGACCTCCGCGTACAGCGCGCAGGACCGGCGGCCCGTCGGCGTGATCGGGGACGGTACGTTCGTGACCGCCGTTCTTCAGGTGGAGGCCGACGCGACCGCGCTGCGCGCCGAGCGCAGCCGTCAGCCGCTCCCACTCGGGCTGGTGCGGGACACGCTGGACGTGGACGACATCCATCTGGAGTCGGCACAGATCGTGCTGCACACGCAGCCCGCGCCCGCGTTGCACCTGCCGCAGCAGTCCGTGGCCGTCAGCAACTACGCGCCGCTGCAGGAGCAGACCGGAGCGCCCGCCGTGCGCATCACCTGGATCGCGTTGAAGCTCGATCCGGAGCTGTGCCCGGAGGCGGTGGCCGCGCGCGGGGGTGGACTCGTCGGCGCGCAGAAGTGCGTCGTGCGCGCCGCGGACCATCTCGCGAGTCGGCTCACGGGGGCGGGTTTTCGTACCACGGTGCTCAATGAGGAGGAGTTGACGGCCGCGGTCGCGACCTCGGCGTGTGCCAACCCTCTGGTGACGGCCGAGGCGGGACGCACCGACCTGCCCGCGCGGCGGACCGAGGAGTCCGGCCGCAGCTGGCGCTGCGACAACCGCAGACACACGACGTACTGGGTGCGGCGCTGGCCCCAACTGGGCGGTGGCGGTGGACCTTCCCTGCCGCAACTCGTCGCCCTGCTCACGGCCGTGCCCGCGCTGGCCACCACCTTCAGCCTGACGCTGCGGCGCGGGGAGCGCCAAGAGGTGTCGCTGTGCGGGCATATGCGGGTGACCGGCCGCAGCGACGACGAACTGGTCGCGGCGCGCCACTCGTTGGAGCACGCCGCCCGTCAGGCCGGCACGGGGCTGGCCCGGCTCGATCGCGAGCAGCTGCCCGGTGTGCTCGCCACGCTGCCTCTCGGGGGTGTTCGCTGATGGCCATGACCACAGGTGGAGCCACCGCCTCGGGGGCGTACGGGAACGGGAATTCGGGTGGGTTCGGGGCTTCGGGGGATCCGGGAGCTCGTGGAGCCTCGGGGACCGGATCGGCCGGCTCTCCCGGCTCGCTCGCGGAGCGCGGGCGTGGACGTCTGCGCAGCGGGTTCGGGCTGATCGGGCCTCGGCACGGGCGGCACTCGCTGTCCGTGGAAGAGGTCGACTCGCTCGCGCTGCCCATCGGGGACGACGGAGTCGTCATCGGGGTGGACGCCGAGGGGCAGCCCGCCGTGCTGGGGCTCAACCGGCCGACGCCGTACGACGTCGTCCTGATCGGCGGTCTCTGGACCGCGCAGGTGCTCGCGCTGAGAGCGGCGGCCACGGGGGCGCGCGTGGCGGTGGAGACGGGACGGGCGCCGGCCTGGATGCAGATGGTGCACGCCATGGGCGGCGGGCAGAACGGCATGAGCGTGCATGACGTGGGGCGGGTTCCGCCGCAGGGCTCCTCGGCCGGCAACCCGGTGCTGGTGGTGCGCGACTGCGGGATGCGGCCGCCGCGCGGGCGTGTGGTCTCCGGCCCCTGGCAGTCGGTGCTGACGCTGTTGCCGTATCTCAGCCCGGTGGCCCCCCGGTTGCTGCGGCAGGCGCGGCTCGTCGGCGTGCAGCGGGTCTCACCGGACGAAGCCACTGAAATCGGGCGGGCGTTGGCGCTGCCCCGGGGTGATGTGGACTCACTGCCCACGCTCGCCGACGGGGTCACGCTCTGGTGCGCCGACCGCGACCGGCAGTACGTGATGACTCAGCCCACGGACGCCGAGACCGGATTGTTCGGTACGCCGCGCAGGATGGACTGACCGAGCGTCCCCGGGCATCGCCGACTCAACAGCGGTCCGTAATTGGACCTTTGGGAATGATTTCCCCCTTGTCGCGCCCGGCTTATTCACCATGATTGCCCGCTTTGTTTACTCCCTTGACGCGTGCGTAGGCCGCTTCTGGGCAAGGTGTGACGGAGCGGGCCCGTGCGGAGGGGCGGACGGGCCTGCCGTCGTGGCGCTCGTGGTGATTAGGCTGGGACCGGGCGCGACCCGGATCCCTCGACCCACCCGTCGACGGACCCGCCCGCGCTTCGCACGAACAGACGCGAAGCGAGACGCGAAGCGAACGGTCGCGTCAGCACGGCATTGAGGGTGCTTGACCACACCAGGAGGAATTGTGAACAGCGATCGGGACGGGATCCGCGGGGGCTGGGCCACACCCGGCGATGACCAGTCCGACGCGGAGTCCGCCGTCGAGGCGACGGGCGAGTTCACCATCGACTACGCGCCGCCCGCCTGGTACACGCAGAACGCGTCGGGCCATTCGGCCCAGGCCTCGCCGACTCCACCTCCCCCGGCTCCGCCCGCGCCGTCCGCTGCGCCGGTGTCGTTCGACCCGGCCGCACCGGTTCCGCCGGCAGCGCCCGTTCCGCCGGCAGCGCCGGTGTCTCCGGCCGTGCCCGCGTCCGGACCGCAGCCCGCCTGGACGCCGCCGACCGTACCGGCTGACGAGGCCGGTCTCGGGAGCGGTGACATCGAGAGCGGCGCGACCATGCGGTTCTCCGCCGCCGCGCTCAAGCGTGAGTTCGCTGAGCGGGAGGCCGCGGCCCGTACCGCCGAGGAAACGTCCGCCGGCCCGGCCGGGGACACCGCCGGCGCCGAGGGCGAGCCGGTCGGTGACCGACCGGAAGGCGAGGACACGACCGGCGGTGACTTCGAACTGAGCGCGCCCGCCGTGCCGGCGGGGGAGCAGCAGTCCGCCCCTGCCTCCGGTGAGGCCGCGGCAGGCGGGGAGGTGACCTCGCCGGCGGAAGGCGCGAACGCGGGCACGAGCGAGCACGACGGCACCGGCGCCGCCCCTGCGGGCGACGGCACCGGCAACAGCCCCGCGGGCGACGGCTCCGACGCCACTGAGTCCGCCGCGGGACACGGGCAGGAGTCCACGGACGTCGGGGCCGACGTGACGGACCCGACCGGCGGTGAAGACGGCCCGCTCGGCGAGGCCGAGGCCTCGGAGGTAACGGCCGACGCGGGCGACGACGACTCCGAGGACGCCGCAGCGGCGGCAGCAGCCGACGGTGGTTTCAAGGAGCCCGCGGGTGCCTCTGACGGCGACGTCGAGGGTGCCGTCGGTACCGAGGGTGCCTCTGAGGCGGAGGGCGAGCTGCTCGTTGCTGCCGCGACGGCGGAGACCGCGCCTCAGGACTCCGCTCCCGAAACCCCCGTAGCCCCGGACGCGGCGGCGCAGGAGGCCGATGTCTTCGACGACTGGCCCCAGGACACCTCGCCGAACGCCGGGACCGGCATAGCGCAGGACGCGCAGGACGCCGCATCCGCCTGGGCTCCCCCGCCTATGCCGCAGAGCGGACTGCCGCCGCTGCCGCCCGCCTACCAGCCCGCCGCCCCGGCCCCCGCGGCCCAGTGGCCCTCGCCCCAGCCGGTCGTGCCACCGCAGGCCGGGCCCCCTCAGCAGCCGCAACCGACGGCCGCGCAGGAGGGCCAGGCCCCCGTCCCGCCGCAGCCCACCGCCGCGCAGGGACAGCCGACCGTGCCGCCCCAGCAGAGTGGCTACGGCTTCCCCCATCAGCAGCCCCAGCAGCAGCCCCACCCGGGACCGCCGCCCGCCCAGCCGGCGATCCCGCCGCAACCGCCGGTCGCTCAGCCGCAGCCGCCGTTCCAGCCGCAGGCTCCGCAGCCCGCGCCCGCCGCATGGCATCCGCAGGGCACGCCGCCCACGCCGGGCCCCGTGGCCCCGCCGGCCGCCGACGCTCCCGTACCCGCGCCGCCCGCGCCGCACGACGGTTACGGCTTCCCGCACCCCGGGATCCCGGCTCCCGCCGCGCCCAACCCCCCGGCCCCGCCGACCGGTTACGGGTTCCCACAGCCGAACGCTCCCGTCCCGTCCCAGCCGGGACCGCAACAGAGCGGCTACGGGTTCCCGCAGACGGGCGCCCCCGCTCCCCGGCCGACCCCACCGCAGGCCGCCGCGCCACAGACCGACGCGCCGCAGGCCAACCAGCCCCAGCCCCCCGCGCCGCAGGCCCCCGGCCCGCAGTCGGGCTACGGCTTCCCCCCGCCCCCGGCTCCGAACGCGCCCCAACAGAGCGGCTACGGGTTCCCGCAGCAGCCCCACCCGGGACCGCAGCCGGAGACCCAGCAGGCGCAGCCCCAGCCGCCGGTGGACCCCCGTACCGGAGCCGCCTGGCCGCAGCCCATCCAGCACGACCAGCGTCAGCCCACCAACCCGGCCGCCGCCCCGCTCGGGTACACGGCCGCGGTGGAGTTGTCCTCCGACCGGCTGCTCAACAACAAGAAGCAGAAGGCCAAGAGCGGCCGCCCCTCCGGCGGCTCCTCGCGGTTCAAGCTCGGCGGGAAGAAGGAAGAGGCCGAGCGGCAGCGGAAGTTGGAGCTGATCCGGACGCCGGTGCTGTCGTGCTACCGGATCGCCGTCATCAGCCTCAAGGGCGGTGTCGGCAAGACGACGACCACCACCGCGCTCGGCTCCACGCTCGCCACCGAGCGGCAGGACAAGATCCTCGCGATCGACGCCAACCCGGACGCGGGCACGCTCGGGCGCCGGGTGCGCCGCGAGACCGGGGCCACCATCCGTGACCTCGTGCAGGCGATCCCGTACCTGAACTCGTACATGGACATCCGGCGGTTCACCTCGCAGGCCGCCTCCGGTCTGGAGATCATCGCCAACGACGTCGACCCGGCCGTCTCCACGACCTTCAACGACGAGGACTACCGGCGCGCGATCGACGTCCTGGGCAAGCAGTACCCGATCATCCTGACCGACTCGGGCACCGGTCTGCTGTACAGCGCCATGCGTGGGGTGCTCGACCTCGCCGACCAGCTCATCATCATCTCCACTCCGTCCGTCGACGGTGCCAGCAGCGCCAGTACGACGCTGGACTGGCTGTCGGCGCACGGCTACGCGGAACTGGTGTCGCGCTCCATCACCGTCATCTCCGGTGTCCGCGAGACCGGCAAGATGATCAAGGTGGAGGACATCGTCGGCCACTTCGAGACACGCTGCCGCGGTGTCGTGGTCGTGCCCTTCGACGAGCACCTGGCCGCGGGTGCCGAGGTCGACCTCGACATGATGCGGCCCAAGGTACGGGAGGCGTACTTCAACCTGTCCGCACTGGTCGCCGAGGACATCGTCCGGCACCAGCAGTCGCACGGGCTGTGGACGAACGACGGCAACCCGCCGCCGGTGGCCGCCCCGCCGATGCCGGGTCAGTACCCCTACCCGCAGGGAGTGCCTGGAGCGCCGACGCCGGGGCAGCAGCCTTATCCCCCGCAACCGGGCCAGCCGTACGCGGGACCCCCGCAGCCCGGCCAGACCTATCCGCAGCCGGGCCAGCCCTACCCGCCGTACCAGGGCCAGCCCCCTCAGACCCCTCCTCCGCCCGCACCCCCACAGCAGTAACCGGCCATCGGCGCCGGACGTCGACAACCGGACATCAGTAACCCGATCGGGCCCTTCAGGGGCACCGTTTCTCGCCGAGGCCCGCGCCCTTCCCCCAGGGTGCGGGCCTTCTCGTGTCCAGGCACGAAACAGGGCGTCACCCCCTGGCCAGGAGGGCTTCACCGGTCTGAACCAATGAGCGAAAAATCCGCGCCAACTCGTTATTTCCGCAGGCCACACGGGGTCCACGCGCCGTTGACGCGCCGAGACCGCCGCTGATAGACACACACATCAATCCCGCCGGCGTCCCCCGATCACCCTGATCCAGTAGGTCAACCAGCCATCCCTGTGCGAGCGATGACGCGAGGTCACCGACCCATGAACAGACACGATCAGCCCAACAGAGGACGTCTGCGCCCCCGGCTCCTCGCCGCCGCAGCCGCCGCCGCGCTCACCCTCTCCGCCGGTCTCGCGACCCCGCTCAACCCGGCCCCGCAACAGGCCCAGGCCAAGGGGAGCCAGCAGGCCAAGGAGAGCAAGAAAGTCCTCACCGTCGCGGTCGCGCAGAGCGTCGACTCGCTGAGCCCCTTCCTGGCCTCGCGCCTGCTCAGTACGAGCATCCACCGGCTCATGTACGAGTACCTGACCAACTACGACCCCGCGGACAACCACACCGTCCCGGGCCTGGCCACCAAGTGGGAGCCGTCCGCCGACAAGCTCACCTGGACCTACACGATCCGGTCGAACTCCAAGTGGTCGGACGGTCAGCAGGCCACCGCCGAGGACGCGGCGTGGACGTTCAACAAGATGATGACGGACCAGGGCGCGGCCACCGCCAACGGAAGTTTCGTCACCAACTTCAGGAAGGTCACGGCCCCGAGCCCTACCCAGCTCGTCATCGAGCTGAAGAAGCCGCAGGCCACGATGGGCGCCCTCGACGTGCCGATCGTCCCCCAGCACATCTGGGAGAAGGTCAAGGACTTCTCGAAGTTCAACAACGACCAGAGCTTCCCGATCGTCGGCAACGGGCCCTTCGTCCTGACCGGCTACAAGGCCGACAGCTATGTGCGGCTGAAGCCGAACAAGACCTTCTGGCGCGGCGCCCCCAAGTTCGACGAGCTGGTCTTCAAGTACTTCAAGGACCAGGACGCCGCGGTGGCCGCCCTGCGCAAGGGCGAGGTCTCCTTCGTCGCGGGCTCCCCCGCGCTGACCCCCGCCCAGGCCGCGTCCCTCAAGGGCGAGCCGAACATCAAGGTCAACGACGCTCCGGGCCGTCGCTTCTACGCCCTCGCCACCAACCCCGGCGCCCAGTCCAAGGACGGCAAGCACTTCGGTGACGGCGCCGAGTCGCTGCTGAACCAGAAGGTGCGCCAGGCACTCTTCATGGCGATCGACCGGAAGACCCTCATCGACAAGGTTTTCCAGGGCCACGCCGTCGAGGGCGAGGGATACATCCCGCCGCGCTTCTCCACGTACTACTGGAAGCCGTCGGCGAGCCAGAAGCTCGCGTACGACCCGGCCAAGGCGGCCCAGCTCCTCGACGCGGCGGGCTACAAGAAGAACGCCGACGGCAAGCGTGTCGAGAAGAACGGCAAGCCGATCGACTACCGGATCCTGTGCCACGCCACCGACCCGAACGACAAGGCGGTCGGACAGTACGTGAAGGAGTGGTTCGGCAAGCTGGGCATCGGCGTCACCCTCGACTGCCTCGACAACGTGACCGACCCCTGGCTGGCCGGCAAGTACGACCTGGCCTTCGACGGCTGGTCCGTCAACCCGGACCCCGACTTCGTGCTGTCCATCCACACCTGCGGGGCGCTGCCCACCACCCCCAAGGACACGGGCGCCACGGACAACTTCATCTGCGACAAGAAGTACGACGAGCTGTACGACCAGCAGCTCGCCGAATACGACACCGCCAAGCGGGCGGACATCGTCAAGCAGATGGAGTCGCGGCTCTACGAGACCGGGTACATGAACGTCATGGCGTACCCGAACGCGGTCGAGGCCTACCGCACCGACCAGATCAAGTCGATCGAGACGATGCCCAAGGCCGCGGGCAACATCTACGGCCAGGACGGTTACTGGAGCTGGTGGTCGGCGGTTCCGGCCGACGCCTCCGGTGCGTCCTCCGACGGTTCGAGCTCGACGGGCGTCATCATCGGCATCGTCGCGGGCGTCGTCGTTCTCGCGGGCGTCGGGGCGTTCTTCGCGATGCGGCGCCGTGCCACGGCCGAGGACCGCGAGTAGACCTCCCCTGTCACCCGTCCCCCGACCCCCACGGGCACCCCATGAACGTACGAGCGAATGAGTAGTTCATGACCGCTGAGGCAACACCCTCGCTGGTCGAGGCGACCGACGGTCCGGCCCTGGCCGGGCCGTCGGTCCGCGGGCCACGGGCGCGCACCACCACCGCGTATCTACGGTATGTGGCGGGCAAGTTGGGCGGCGCGGCCGTCTCGCTGCTGGCCGTCCTCGTCACCAGCTTCTTCCTCTTCCGGCTCATCCCCGGCGATCCGGTGAAATACATGACGGGCGGCCGTCAGGTATCCGCCGAGCAACTCGCCCACTACCGGACGGAGTTCGGACTCGATCTGCCGCTGTGGCAGCAGTTCACCGACTACTGCGGCAAGGCCCTCACCGGCGACCTGGGCACCTCGTACCAGTTCCGGGCCCCCGTAATCGACAAGATCTCCGAAGCGCTGCCGAACACTCTCCTGCTCACCGGCACGGCGTTCGTGCTCTACACCGCGCTCGGTATCTTCATCGGCACCCGCTCCGCCTGGCGGAGCGGCGGCACGAGCGACCGCCTCAACACCGGTCTGGCCCTGACGCTGTACTCGATCCCGTCCTTCTGGCTCGGTCTGCTGCTCATCATCGTCTTCTCGGTGGGCATGGGCCCGATCCCGGGTCTGTTCCCGACCGGCGGCATGGAGTCGGGGGGCAAGGAGGGCTTCGCGTACGTCCTCGATGTCGCCCACCATCTGATCCTGCCGGTGGTGACGCTGGTCGCCGTCGAGTACGGGCAGACCTTGCTGGTCACCCGCTCGGCGCTGCTCGACGAGATGGGCAGCGACTATCTGACGACGGCGCGCGCGAAGGGCCTGCGGGACGATCTCGTCCGCCGTCGGCACGCCGTGCCGAACGCGCTGTTGCCCACCGTCACCCTCATCTTCATCAACCTCGGCCGGACGGTCGCGGGAGTGATCCTCGTCGAGACCGTCTTCTCCTGGCCGGGCCTGGGCGGGCTCTTCTACCAGGCGCTGAGCGTGCCCGATCTGCCGCTGGTCCAGGGACTGTTCTTCGTCTTCGCCTCGGCGGTGATCGTGATGAACACCCTGGCCGATCTGATCTATCCGCTGCTGGACCCACGGGTGGGCCGATGACCACGACCGAGTCGGACGGGCCGATGACGACCGAAGCAACCCCGCAGGTGGCCGCAGTCGGCCCGCGCACCCTCGCCTGGCAGCGCCGCCGCCACTCCGCCGCCCGCTTCTGGCGGCAGTACCGCACCCACCGGGCGGGCGTCTTCGGACTGGCCGCCCTCTCCCTCTTCGCGCTGATCGCCCTGACCGCGCCGCTGACCGTCGGCTCCGACGTGCAGAGCGTGACCGACGCGCCGGGCGGCCCGATGGAGAGCCCCAGTGCCCGATTCCCGCTCGGAACCGACCAGTTCGGGCGCAATCTGCTCGGGCTCGTGGTGTGGGGTGCCCGGGTCTCGCTGCTCGTCGGACTGCTCGCGGCCGTGCTCTCCGTCGCGATCGGCGCGCTCATCGGAATCACCGCGGGCCACTTCCGCGGCTGGTACGCGACCGTGATCATGCGGATCACGGACTGGTTCCTGGTGATGCCGACGCTGGTGCTCGCGATCGCGCTGATGACCGTGATGTCGCGTTCGATCGGCACGATCATCCTGGCGATCGGCGTCACCACATGGCCGACGACGGCCCGGCTGGTGCGGGCGCAGACCCTCGCCGTGGAGTCGCGGCCCTACATCGAGCGGGCGAAGGCGCTCGGCGGCGGGCACTGGCACATCATGTCCCGGCACGTGCTGCCCAATGTGATGCCGCTGGTGCTGGCGCAGACCACCCTGATCATCTCCTCCGCGATCCTCGCCGAGGCGACCCTCGCCTTCCTCGGGCTCGGCGATCCGACGGTCGTGTCCTGGGGCGGCCTGCTCCAGGACGCGCGGGAGGCGGGCGCGGTCAGCGCGGGCAAGTGGTGGTACCTGGTACCGCCGGGGGTCGCGATCGCGGTGGTGGCGCTGGCGTTCACGCTGTGCGGACGCGCGGTCGAGTCGGTCCTCAACCCCAAGCTGGGGGTGACCCGATGAGCACTCCGGCGAAGCGGCGTCTGCTGGAGGTCAGGAACCTCGAGGTGACGTACGCGGGCGGGGCGGCCGCGGTGCGCGGCGTGGACCTCTCCCTCGACGCGGGCAAGAAGCTCGGTATCGCGGGCGAGTCCGGCTGCGGCAAGTCCACGCTGGCGCTCGCGCTGCTGCGGCTGCTGCCCGCGGGCTCCCGCACCAGCGGCGAGATCCTGCTCGACGGCGAGGACGTGCTCACGATGAAGTGGGGGCGGGTACGGGCGGTCCGCTGGGCAGGCGCCTCGATCGTCTTCCAGGGCGCGATGCACTCCCTCAACGCCGTGCACCGTATCGGCGACCAGATCGCCGAGCCGATCCTGCTCCACAAGAAGGCGACCCCGGCGGGCGCGAAGAAGAAGACCGGCGAGCTGCTGGAGCACGTGGGTCTGCCCGCCGCCCGCGCGGGCGCCTACCCGCACGAGCTGTCCGGCGGGCAGCGTCAACGCGTCATGATCGCCATGGCCCTGGCCTGCGACCCCCGGCTCGTCATCGCCGACGAACCGACCACGGCCCTCGACGTGATGATCCAGGCCCAGATCCTGCGTCTGATCGAACAGCTCGTCGCCGAGCAGGAGTTGGGTCTGATCATGATCAGTCACGACCTGGCGGTGCTGGCCGACACCTGCGACCGGCTCGCGGTGATGTACGCGGGCCGTGTCGTCGAGGAGGGCCCGGCCCGGCAGGTGTACGAGGCGGCCCGGCACCCGTACGGCAAGGCACTCTCGGCGGCGTTCCCGCGCATCGGCGACGCCGCCTCGCGGTTCGCGCCGCGCGGACTGCCGGGCGATCCACCGGACCCGTCGGCGCTGCCGTCCGGTTGTACGTTCCACCCCCGGTGTGCGGTGGCGCTGGACAGCTGCGCGAGCGAGGATCAGGCACTGCGGGAGGCGGGTGCGGGGCGCTGGGCCGCCTGTGTGCACGCCGGCGCGACCGTCCCCGAGCCGGGCACCCCGGCCGAAGAAGCCAGGAGCAGCGCCCCATGACCACCACCCCTGTGCCCCCGGTGACCGCGGCTCCTCTGCTCCGGGCCGAGGGCCTGCACATCGCCTTCCCCGGACGTCACGGCGCCGCCCGCGCGCGTGCCGTGGACGGGGTCGACCTCGACATCCGCCCCGGCGAGATCGTCGCCCTGGTCGGCGAGTCGGGCTGCGGCAAGACGACGCTGGCCCGCTCCCTGCTCGGTCTGGTCCCGCCGACGGACGGCCGCGTCACCTTCGACGGAAGGCCGCTCGACTACTCCGCACGCGCCCTCAAGGCCTACCGCAAGCGCGTCCAGCTGGTCCTGCAGGATCCCAGCGGCTCGCTCAACCCCCGGCACACGGTGTACGACGCGGTGGCCGAGGGACTGCGCATCCACAGGTACGGCGGCGACGAGCGGGCGGCGGTCGCCGAAGCCCTCTCCCGGGCCGGTCTGCGCCCGCCGGAGCGCTTCTTCCTGCGCTACCCGCACGAGCTGTCCGGCGGCCAGCGCCAGCGCGTCGTCATCGCGGGCGCGCTGGTCCTGCAGCCCGAACTCATCGTCGCCGACGAGCCGGTGGCCTCCCTCGACGCGTCGGTACGCGGCGAGATCCTCGCCCTGCTCCTGCGGCTGCGCACCGAACTCGGCCTGTCCGCCCTGGTGGTGACCCACGACCTGGGGCTGGCGTGGAACATCGCCGACCGGGTCGCGGTGATGTACCTGGGCCGGATCGTGGAGACGGGCGAGGTGGAGAAGGTCCTGACCGCGCCCCGGCATCCTTACACCCAGGCCCTGTTGTCCGTCCTCCCGGAGGCCCCGGGCGACCCGGTGGTCCTCACCGGCGAACCCCCGGACCCCTCCCGCATCCCCGCCGGCTGCCGCTTCCACGCACGCTGCCAGATCCTGGCGAGCGGAGAGGCCGAACGGGCGGGTGTCGCGGAGGCGTGCCGGGGCGAGGACCTGGAGGTACTGAACGGCAGCGGCGAAGCACAGGTGGCATGCCACTGGGCACGGCTCGGTACGTGAAGCGGAGGGCGCGCGGCTGGGCACCCAGTACGTGAAGCAGAGGGCGTGCAGCTGCGCACCCAGTACGTGAAGCAGACGGCGCGCAGCTGCGCACCCAGTACGTGAAGCAGACGGCGCGCAGCTGCGCACCCAGTACGTGAAGCAGACGGCGCGCAGCTGCGCACCCAGTACGTGAAAAGGGGCGCCCGGTGCCTTTGAAAGCACCGGGCGCCCCTGCCGCGTACGACGGAGTCACTCCCCCTCGTACGCCTCGATCAGCTCGCGCGAGCGCTTCACATCGTCCGCGATGGCTTCCAGCAGCGCCTCGATGGAGTCGAACTTGGCCATGCCGCGGACGTAGGCGAGGAAGTCGACGGCGACGTGCAGGCCGTACAGGTCGAGGCCGACGCGGTCGATGGCGTACGCCTCGACCGTGCGCTCGGTGCCGTCGAACTGCGGGTTCGTGCCGACGGAGATCGCGGCGGGCATCGCCTCGTCCCCGACGTGCAGCCAGCCGGCGTAGACGCCGTCGGCGGGGATCGCGGTGTGCGGGAGGGTCTCGACGTTGGCGGTGGGGAAGCCGAGCTCGCGGCCACGCTGGGCGCCGCGGACGACGATCCCCTCGACGCGGTGCGGGCGGCCCAGGATCTCGCGCGCGCCCTCGACATCGCCCTCGGCGACCAGCCGCCGGGTCAGGGTCGAGGAGAAGGGCTCGCCGCCCCCGGCGGAACCGCTCACGTACAGCTCCACCACCTCGACGTCGAAGTCGTACGTCTTGCCCTGCTCGCGCAGGAAGTCGACATTGCCGGCGGCCTTGTGGCCGAAACGGAAGTTCGGGCCCTCGACGACGGCCTTGGCGTGCAGCTTGTCGACGAGGACCTTCACCACGAAGTCGGCGGGCGACAGCTTCGAGAACTCGGTGGTGAAGGGGAGGATGAGCAGCGCGTCCACACCCAGCTCGGCGCACAGCTCGGCGCGGCGGTGGTGCGGGGCGAGCAGCGGGGGGTGGCTGCCGGGGCGCACGACCTCGCTGGGGTGCGGGTCGAAGGTCACCATGACGGAGGGAACGCCCAGCTCACGTGCGCGGTCCACGGCATGCTTGATGATCAGCTGGTGTCCGCGGTGCACCCCGTCGTAGGAACCGATGGTGACGACGCTGCGCCCCCAGTCCTCGGGGATGTCCTCCAAGCCACGCCAGCGCTGCACTGTGACCGCTCCTTGTCGAACCCGTGTCCGTCATTGCCTCATTCGCAGCTCTAAGGGTGCCATGCCGAGTGCGCTCGGTTCGCATCGGCATCGGGGTGTGACGCATCGCGCACGGTTCAGGCCGGAACCCGCACCCCGGCGAGGTTCTCGATCATGCGGCGGGTGCTCGGGCCGACCACCGCGGCCCACTCGTCGGGGGAGCCGGTCAGCCAGCGTGCCACCAGGGTCGCGAAGCCGGGGACCTGACGGGCCAGCTCGACCAGACCGCGGTCGAATCCGGTGGCTCCGGCCGGGGTGCGGACGAGGAGCAGGCCCGTGCGGTGCACCAGCTCACGGGTGGGTTCCTCGCCCCGGCGGGCCGCGCCGTCCGCGGCGGCCCGCAGCAGGGTGTCGAGGACGGCCGGGTCCTGCTCGTGCGCGAGCAGCAGGTCCAGCAGCTCGCGCCGCAACGGGCCGCAGTCAGGGCTGCCCGGCGCCGCCAGCACGGCCGCGAGGGCCGCCCGCACCGGAGCCGGGCAGCCGACCAGCAGACCGGTGACCAGTGGGAAGAGGACGGATCGTGCCGCGGATCCGTGTTCGAGGCGCCGGTCGACGTACGCGGCCACGTGCGCGGCGGCCTCGGGGCACAGCTCCACCACTTCCCTGACCAGCACGCCGACACGGCGGGCGAGCGCGGGCGTGGTGACGTCGGCGAGCGTGCGCAGCGCCTCCGAGGTGTCCGCGCACGGCTGCCGCAGCCGGACCCGAAAGGCTTCGAGCACCGGGTCGGGATGCGTGTTCAGGGCTGCGACCAGCGCACCGGCGGGCAGCCGCGGATCGCCCGCGGCGAAGCGCTCCAGCGCCTGCGGCAGGTACCGGGCCCGCGTCCACGGGTCCCGTACGAGCAGGCCGAGCGCGCCACCGTGCAGCGTGCAGTCGGCGGGGCTGGCGAGCAGGGTCAGCGCCGCGTAGCGCAGCAGCTCTCGGTCGGCCTCGGCCGACATCTCCATCAGCACGGAGCGGTTGGTCCTGCGTGCGCTCGACGAGGACGACA
>NZ_JBEYFS010000108.1:0-38295 GCF_040634475.1 Streptomyces sp. NPDC007095 | reverse complement strand
GGGGGCGGGTGCGGGCGGCGTGGTGGGGGGGGGGCGGGGGGGGCGGGCCCCCGGCGGGGCGGGCGCCCCCCCCCCCGCCTCGGGGAGACCGCCGACGTCGGTCGCCAGCACCGGGATCCCGCGCGCGAGCGCCTCGGTGACGGCCATGCCGTACGTCTCGGCGTAGGAGGTGAGGACCATGAGATCGGCCGCCGCGTAGCTCGCGTCGAGTTCCGCGCCCGCCTGCGGTCCGGCGAGGTGCAGCCGGTCGCCGAGCCCGTACTTCCCGATCAGGGCGCGCAACTGGGCGACGTACGCCGGGTCCTGGCTGAGTCCGCCGACGCAGACGCAGCTCCAGGGCAGGTCGGTGACGGTGGCGAGGGCCTCGATCAGCCGGTGCTGGCCCTTGCGCGGGGTGACCGCGGCGACGCACAGCAGCCGGGAGACACCGTCGGTGCCGGAGGCGAGGGGCGCGATGTCGGCGCCCGGGGCGGCGACATGGACCCGTTCCGGGGCGAGCCCGTGGTGGGCGACCAGCCGGCGGACGGCCCAGTCGCTGGTGGCGACGACGGCGGACACGGCCCGCAGCGTCGCCCGTTCCTTCGCGTCCAGCTCGGCGGCCACGGCGGGTGCGAGCCCGGTCTCGTCGCCGAGCGGCAGGTGCACCAGGACGGCGAGACGCAGCCGTTCGGCCTCGGGGACGATGATCTCGGGGACGCCGCAGGCGACCAGCCCGTCGAGGAGGACGACCGCGTCGTCCGGGAACTCACCGAGCGTGCGAGCCAGCTCCGCACGGGCGGAAGCCGACGGCCGGGGCCAGCTGCCCGCGACGGCGTGCTTGTGGACCTGCCAGCCGAAGCCGGGCAGGTCGAGGCAGAGCCGCCGGTCGTAGGCGTTGCCGCCGCTGGGCGCGGACGCGTCGTCGACACCGCCCGGCATCACGAAGTGCACGGAGCGCAGGGACATGGGGATGATCTCGGCGTTCTTGAGAGCCGTGTGCTGCACGGGCACGTAGTTCAGGGAAGCCTGGTCGCCGTTCGCGGACGCCGGGCCGGTCTTCGAGGCCGCCGGGCCGGTCTTCGAGGACACCTGACCGGTCTTCGAGGACACCTGACCGGTCTTCGAGGCCGCCGGGCCGGTCTTCGAGGCCGCCGGGCCGGTCTTCGAGGCCGCCGGGCCGGTCTTCGAGGCCGCCGGGCCGGTCTTCGGGGACACCTGACCGGTCTTGGGAGACACCTGACCGGTCTTCGGGGACGCCTGGTCCATGGTCGTGTCGGTCACAGCGCACGCTCGTAACTCGCCCAGGCGATGTGCGACTCGTGCAGGGTGACCGTGATGCCCGCGAGGCCTTGGGCGCCCTCGCCGAGGGCCCCCGCGTGCACGCGCTCGGCGAGGCGGTCGGCGATGACCTTGGCCAGGAACTCCGTCGAGGTGTTGGTGTTCTTGAAGTCCGGTTCGTTGTCGAGGTTGCGGTAGTTCAGCGCGCTCACGACTGCGCCGAGTTCCTGCGTGGCCAGACCGATGTCGACGACGATGTTGTCGTCGTCCAGCTCGGCCCGGCGAAACGTGGCGTCCACCAGGAACGTCGCCCCGTGCAGGCGTTGCGCGGGCCCGAAGACCTCGCCACGGAAGCTGTGGGCGATCATCAGGTGATCGCGGACGGTGATGCTGAACAACGGACGACCCTCCAGGTGCGGCACGTCTGATCCCCTGCCGGGACCATGCCGTGTAGTACGGCTGTCCCGTTCTCCTTGTTCAGCTGCCTGTTCCCCTTTCTTTGCAGTTTTTGGAGGTCAGGCAGGTTGTTCAGTGCTCAAACGCCTTCGTAGACGACGCGATGGCACAGGCCGGGTATCGATCCGGAGGCCAACTTCGGCATCACGTCGGGCAGTTCGTCGAAGCCGCACTCACCGGTGACGAGCGCGTCGAAGGCGGGCTCGGCGAGCAGTTCCAGGGCGAGCGCCAGCCGATCGGCGTACGTCCGGCTGGCGCGCCGCGCCGGTGAAACGGAACCCACCTGGCTGCTGCGCACGACCAGGCGCCGTGAATGGAAGGCCTCGCCCAGCGGCAGGCTGACGCGCCGGTCGCCGTACCAGCTCATCTCCAAGGCGGTGCCCTCCTGGGCGAGGAGCTCCAGCGACCGGGTGAGCCCGGCCTCGGTGGCGCTGGCGTGCACGACGAGGTCGCACTCGCCCGCGGCGTCCGCGGGGAGCGCGAAATCGACGCCCAGGGCGCGGGCGATGTCGGCGCGCGCGGGGTCGGCGTCGACGAGCTGGACGCGTACGCCCGGGAAGCGGGCGAGGAGCGCGGCGATGGAGCAGCCGACCATGCCGCCGCCCACCACGGCGATCCGGTCGCCGACCAACGGGGCCGCGTCCCACAGGGCGTTCACCGCGGTCTCCACGGTCCCGGCGAGCACCGCGCGCGGGGCGGGGACGGAGTCCGGTACGACGGTCACGGCGCTCAGCGGCACGACGTACCGCGTCTGGTGCGGATACAGGCAGAAGACGGTCCGGCCGCGCAGACCCGCCGGGCCTTCCTCCACCTGGCCGACGCTCAAATAGCCGTATTTCACCGGTGCGGGGAAATCCCCGTCCTGGAACGGTGCACGCATCGAAGCATGCTGACTTTCCGGAACGCCGCCGCGGAAGACGAGGGTCTCGGTGCCCCGGCTCACCCCCGAGTAGAGCGTGCGCACCAGCACCTCCCCCTCGGCGGGGGCCGGCAGGGCGACCTCGCGTATCTCGGCGTGGCCGGGCGAGCTCAGCCAGAAGGCACGAGCTGTGAGTTCCATGAGCGTCCCCCTGAACGATTCAGCAGATCTTCACGTACGGAGCGGTGACAAGCCGCGCACTGTACGCGGCGTTGATCGACTCTGTCATACGGCCGGAGGATGTGCGGTGGCCCTGAACAACACGTACGACGCGAGGCTCTTGGCGCAGGAGACCACGGTGGGAGCGGGTCTGCAGCTCCTGGTGCTGGCTCTGCTGGGCACGGCGATCGGGATGGGGCCCGCGGGCTGGCTGACCGGTCTGGCCTTCGCGCTCGCCACCTGGGCGGTTCTCACCCGTGCCCTGCGTCGCTCACGGCCCCGTTCCTTCGGACCGGCCAATCGGGTGACGCTCGGCCGGGCCATCCTGGTCGGTGGGGTCACCGCTCTGGTCGCGGACTCCTTCGAGAGCTCGCCCCCGGTCAGCCTGCTCGTCGGTCTCACGGCGGTCGCACTGATCCTCGACGGGGTGGACGGCAAGGTCGCCCGTCGCACCGGCACCTCGACCGCGCTGGGCGCCCGCTTCGACATGGAGGTGGACGCGTTCCTGATCCTGGTGCTGAGCGTGTACGTCTCCATGTCGCTCGGCCCGTGGGTGCTGCTGATCGGCACCATGCGGTACGCGTTCGTGGCGGCGGCCCGGGTGCTGCCCTGGCTGAACGCGGCGCTGCCGCACAGCATGGCGCGCAAGACCGTGGCGGCCCTTCAGGGGATCGTGCTGCTCGTCGCGGGCGCCGGGATCATGCCCCTGGAGGGCAACGCCGCCGCCGTGCTCCTCGCGCTCGCCTCGCTCGTCTGGTCGTTCGGCCGCGACATCACCTGGCTGTACCGCCACCGCCACCCGGTCGAGGAGCAGACGCAGGAGCAGGAGCAGGCGCGGAACCAGCAGGCGCAGGCGCAGGAGGAGGAGCAGCAGGTGCGGGACGGCGTCCGCGAGCTCGTCGAAGCGTGAGGCCGCGGCGGCGACGGGCGGAGCAGCACCGAGGGCGGAATCAGTTGATAACGATTCCGCAACCGCACGCTCTGCCGCGTCGTAGGGTCCGGATGTGTGAAAGACCGAATCGTCATCAAGGGCGCCCGTCAGCACAACCTGCGTGACATCTCCGTGGAGTTGCCCAGGAATGCGCTCATCGCTTTCACCGGAGTATCGGGCTCTGGAAAATCCGATCCGGCTTTCGACACGATTTTCACCGAAGGCCGCCGGCGTTACGTCGAATCGCTTTCCGCCTACGCCCGACAGTTTCCCGGCGAGTTGGACAAGCCCGATGCCGATGTGATCGAGGGCCTGACACCGGTCATCGCGATCGACCGGAAGACGACCGGCCGCAACCCGCGCTCCACGGTCGGCACCCTCACCGAGGTCTACGACCACCTGCGTCTGCTGTACCTGTCCGGCCGACGGCGGATACCGCCGCCCGGGGCACGCGGGCCCCGCACGGAGGGGCGTGCGATCACGGTGCACGACGCCGGCGAGCACAACCTGCGCGAGGTGTCGGTCTCGTTCCCGCTCGGGCAGTTCGTCGCCGTCACGGGTGTGTCCGGCTCGGGCAGGTCGACACCGGTCGACGACATCCTCTGCACGGCACCGGCCAAACGCCTCTACGGCGCCCACAAGGTGCCCGGCCGCCACCGCACGCTCACCGGCGTCGAGGAGGTCGACAAGGTGGTCCAGGTCGACCGGGCCCCGATCGGCCGCAGCCCCCGCTCGAACCCGGCGACGTACACCGGAGTCTTCGACCACCTGCGGAAGCTGATCGCGCAGACCCCGGAGGCGAAGGTGCGCGGCTACCAGCCGGGCCGTTTCCCCTTCAACCTCAAGGGCGGCCGCTGCGAGCACCGCTACGGCGACGGCACCATCAAGGTCGAGATGAACTTCCTCCCTGACATCTACGTGCCGTGTGAGGTCTGTCACGGAGCGCAGTACAACCGGGAGACCCTGGACGTACACTTCAAAGGCAGGTCCATCGCCGACGTACTGGGCATGACCATCGAGGACAGCCTGGATTTCTTCGCGGAACACGCGATCATCTCCCGGCACCTGAGGACACTCCATGACGTGGGTCTGGGCCACGTGAAACTCGGACAGCCCGCCACGACGCTCTCCGGCGGCGAGGCACAACGCGTCAAGCTCGCCTCCGAACTGCACAAACGCACCGAAGGCAGAACTCTCTACGTCCTCGAGGAGCCGACCACCGGCCTGCACGTCGACGACGTCCGCCAACCGCTGGCCGTGCTCCACCGGCTCGTCGACCAAGGCACCACGGTCGTCGTCATCGAGCACGACCTCGACGTGATCAAGACCGCCGACTGGATCGTCGACAGGGGTCCCGAAGGCGGCCACCGCGGCGGCACCGTGATCGCCGAGGGCGCCCCCGAACAGGTGGCGGCCCAGCCTCGGTCCTACACCGGGCAGTTCCTCCGACCGCTTCTGGAGAGGAGTTGAGCGCCATGGAAACGGACACTCAGGCATGGGAACCGGAGTCGCCCCATCCCGACGCGTACCCGGACGAGGACGCCGACGCGCCGAGCCCCCAGCTCACCTCCGGCGGCGCCACGATCGATCAGGTGCGCGACTACCTCAAGCAGATCTCCCGGGTCTCCCTCCTCGACGCCGAGAAGGAGGTGGAACTGGCGAAGCGGATCGAGGCGGGCCTGTTCGCCGAGCGGAGGCTGGCGGAGGAGTCGGCCCTCGGCCTGGAGTTCCGACGCGAACTGGAGATCCTCGCCGCGGACGGGCACGTGGCGAAATCTCATCTCGTCGAGGCGAACCTGCGCCTGGTCGTCTCCATCGCCAAGCGGTACAGCAGGCGCGGAATGCTTTTCCTGGATCTGATCCAGGAGGGGAACACAGGGCTGATCCGCGCGGTGGAGAAATTCGACTACACCAAAGGGTTCAAGTTCTCGACCTATGCGACCTGGTGGATCCGGCAGGCGATTTCACGCGCCCTCGCCGACCAGAGCCGGACCATCCGCATTCCCGTCCACATGGTCGAGGTCATCAACCGCATGGCCAAGGTCCGCCGGGAAATACTCCAGGACACCGGGGCCGAACCCACACCGGAACAACTCGCGGACAAGCTGGACGTCCCCGTCGAGAAGATCACCGAGATAGAGGGCTACAGCAAGCAACCGGTCTCACTCCACACCCCGCTCGGCGAGGACGGCGGCACGGAACTCGGTGACATCCTGGAGGACAGCGAGACCATCTCCCCCGCGGACATGGTCACCTTCCTCCTCCTCAAGGACGCCATCCAGGCCGTCCTCGCGAACATGACCGCACGCGAGGCCGGAATCATCTCCCTGCGCTACGGCCTCATCGACGGGCAGGCCCGGACTCTGGAGGAGATAGGGCAGGTGTACGGGGTGACACGCGAGCGGATCCGCCAGATCGAGTCCAAGACGATGTCCAAACTGCGCCACCCCTCCCGCTCCCAGGCCCTACGGGACTACCTCGACGTCAGCTGATCCCCTGCTCCCGAGGCGGGTGTCGCAGGTTCGAATCCTGCCGGGGGCGCAGAGAGAAGGGCCGGCTGCGGGAGGGGTTGCTTTCCGGGCCGGCCCTTCGGTGTTTCAGGCGCACCATCGGCCGGGGCCGCCGCGTCCGTCGCCCCTTGTCCCTGACCCAGTCGCCGCCGCATACGCAGGCCAGTCGTCGAGGTGACTGCCGGCGAGTGCGCACGACGGCGTTCGGGAACGTCCGGCCGGGCCGAGGGGCAGGGGCCTCGGCCCGGGAGCCTCCGGAGGGTATGTCAGGCGGCTGGGCATCCGAACCAGTTCACCCTGCCGTTGCTGGAGGTATAGCCCATGCATCTGACGGTTCTGTTGTGCAGGGTCTCGGTCCGGACGACCCCTCCATCCAGAGTGTCCCTCTTGTAGTGGGTCTGTACGAGGGTGTCGATCTCGATGGTGTACCAGCGCTGCTTGTTGTTCGGGATGCTGCAGCGGTGGCCGGTCAGGTTTCGACTGGGCCCGCTGCTCCACATGTCCTGTTCGGCGCGGTCACAATGCGCGCGGCTCGCGGCGCCGGCGGTGCCGGCGCCGGGGCCCAGCAGGGCCGCCGCGCCCATGGTCACCGCTGCGGTAACGCCGAGCAGGCGCGTCAGAGTGAGGTTCATCGATGGGTCCTCCTGCCAGATGTGGTGACGGCTCGGAGTCGCCATGTCACCTTGGTGCGATAGTCGCACTTGTCCGGGATATCCGGCCTGGCGGGCGGCGGCGCAATCCCCCGACCCGGTGACGTCGGTGATGCCAATGCAGCAGGCCGCGGTCACATCCCCCACCGGCCCCGGAGCGGGACTCGGTCGGCCGCTTTCGGCGCTTTCCGGAAGCTCGTCGACGAGGGTGACCTCGAAGAGGCGGCCACGCAGGTGTGGGCGGAGGGTCAGCTCCGGCCCCTGTCGTCCGGCCCTCATCTGCTCCGCGCGCCGCAACCCTTTGCCCACTGCCTCGCGGAAGCCGCGGTCGGGTCCGCGCCACCGGGACGTGATGTCGTACGTGTACCTGAGTTGCCCACCGCGTCATGAGCGGACCACGTCCACGATGACGTGCCCTGTTCGACGGTCCGCGCGGAGCACTGCGCGGGCCGCCCCGAGGATCTCCTCGTCCATCTCCAGCCCGGAGGCCAGGATCTGGAGCAACCGCGTCCGCCACACATCGGGGTCCGTCTCGTACGCGTGCAGCACCCGTAGGCCGTATCCGCCCCGCACGCCGTCGCCGCCGTCGGACAACCGTCGGCGCACCGCCTCACTCAGCATGGCGTGGAGGTCGTGGACGACTCCTCGTGAGGTGTCGGTGAGTCCGGCCGCCGCCCCCATGGCCAACGCGGTGGCCACCAGCTCCGCTTCGGTCACGCGGACCCCCTTCGGTTGTGCGGGTTGTGCGATGTCGTGTCCGTCACCATGGCTGGGGGTGCTGCAATTCTGATGAAATTCCGATGACGTGGGGAAGCGGAGGCTTCGGGGTGGACGACGGATCTCCTCAGCTGCTGCGGTTCGAAGTGCTCGGACCGTTACGGGCATGGCGAGGCGGGACACCGCTGGAGCTGGGGCCGGTCAAGCGGCAGGCCGTGCTGGCCGCTCTGCTGCTGCGCCAAGGAGCCGTGGTGAGTCATGAGCGGCTGCTCGACGCGGTGTGGGGCGAGGAGCCTCCCGCAGGCGGCCACAAAGTGCTGCCCACTCATGTCAACTCGCTGCGCAGGGTGCTCGATCCGGAAGGCACCCCGCCCGCGGAGTCGGTGATCCGCAGCGGCAAGGGCTGGTACCGCTTCGTCGTCGAGGAGGTCCGACTCGATACGGCGGATCTGGACGAACGGGGCGACGAGGCATTGCGCACCGTCGCGTCGGGCGACCTGGCCACCGCCGCGGACCAACTCTTCGCGGCCATCGGGCTGTTCCGGGGCGAACCCCTGGCCGGGCTGCCGGGACCGTTCGCGCGGAACGAGCGACAGCGGCTGGAGGAACACCGCCGGACGTTCCGACTGGAGCGGCTCAGGTGCCTCGTCCTGCTGGGCCGGTTCGGCGATGCCCTCGACGATCTGAGCGGACTGTCGGCGTCTTCGGCGGCTGACCGCTACGACGAGTCGCTGACGGCCTTGCGCATGCGGGCCCTGTACGGCCGCGGACGTCAGGCGGAAGCACTCAGAACCTACGAGGACCTACGCGTACAACTGCGGGACGAGCTCGGAACCGATCCCGGCGAGGAACTGCGCCGGGTGCACGAAGCGGTACTGCACCAGGACGACGCCTTCCTCCTGCGTCCGCCCCCGTCGGTGTTCTCCACACCGCGCGAGAGCGCCGTGCCCGCCGAACTCCCCCACGACACTCCGGGTTTCGCCGGCCGCACCGGCGAACTCGAACGACTCCACTCGCTGCTTGCGCCCGCTCGGGCGCACGGGACGGCGAACACCGTGGTCATCTCCGCCATCGGCGGCGCCGCCGGCATCGGCAAGACCGCGCTGGCCGTGCACTGGGCACACCAGGTCCGCGACCGCTTCCCGGACGGCCAGCTCTACGTCAACCTGCACGGCTTCGACCACGACCGGCAGCCCCTCGAACCCGGCGAGGCCCTTGAACTGCTGCTGCGCAGCCTGGGGCTCGCGGCGTCGGAGATCCCCCCGCACCACGAGGCCCAGGGCCGCGTGTTCCGGACCCTGCTGGCCGACCGGCACATGCTCGTCCTGCTGGACAACGCGGCCTCCGCCGATCAGGTACGTCCGCTGCTGCCGTCCGGCCCGACCTGCTGCGTCCTCGTCACCAGCCGCAACCGCCTCGGCGACCTCGTCGCCCACGACGGCGCCCACGCCCTGCCCCTGGATCTCCTCCAGCCGGACGAGGCCCGCGCACTGCTGAGCCGGGCCCTCGGCGCGGAACGGGTCGACGACGACAAACACGCGGTCGACGAACTGATCCGGCTCTGCGGCAGCCTCCCACTGGCCCTGCGCGTGGCCGCCGCCAGGCTCGCGGGCGACCCGGCCCTGCGGACGGCCGACCTCGTCACCGAGATGACCGAGGGCAACAAGCTGGAGGCGCTGGAACCGGACCGTGACGCCAACTCTCCTTTGCGCACGGCCCTTTCGGTGTCGTACCGGGTCCTGGCACCCGGCGCACGCCGGGTGTTCCGGCTGCTCGGCCTGTTCCCGGGAGCGGAGTTCACCGCCGAGGTCGCGGCGGCGCTCCTGGATGCGCCGCTGTCGCAGGCCCGGCGTCTGATCGGTGCCCTGACCTCGGCCCACCTGATCGAACCCGCAACGGCGGGACGTTATCGGTTCCACGATCTCCTTCGCGAGTACGCACAGGAATGTGCGCTGGTGGAGGAGGAGGCGCCGGACCGTGAAGCCGCCCTCGAACGGCTGCTGATCTGGTACCTGAACGCCACCCGAACCACCGCGGGGGCCGGGCTCTTTCCAGAGCTGCCCGGCAGCCTCCGCGCCGGCAGGCACCCGGGCATGCCGTCGGCCACCGCGCCTCGACCATGGCTGAATGCGGAACGGGCGAATCTGCTCGCCGTCGTCAACCATGCCGCCCACCACGGCCCCCGCCCCGTCGCCTGGCACCTGACCTCCGCGCTGTTCAGCGACTTCTGGATCCATCTGGCACGGAAGACCTGGCAGACCACCGCGCAGACGGCACTGGACGCGGCCGAGACCGAAGGGGACCTGTTCGGCCAGGCAGCGATGCACTCCAGCCTTGCAGCGGCGCGGTGGGACCGGGGGCATGTCCGACAGGCGATGGAACACGCCACACGCGCAGTGGACATCAGCCGGGAGCTCGGTTGGGCGACGGGCGAGGCCGCGGGTGTCGGCCTCAGAGGCTTCGCGTACTGGAGCATGGCGCGCCTCGACAGTGCGCACGCCGACTTCACCGCCGGCCTGCGCACCTTCCATGAGACCGGGCATCGCTACTTCGAAGGATTCGGGGTGGTCGGCCTCGGCATGGCCTGTCGGGATCTGGGCCGGCTGCACGAGGCCGCCGACCACCTCGAACGTGCCGTCGGCCTCGAGGCAGAGGTCAGCTGGTGGGACGCCGGCTCGGCCCTGCAGATCCTGGGTGGGGTGTACTGGGAGCTCGGCCGTCTCACCGACGGACTCGACCTCCTCGGCCCGGAGGTGGCCTCCGACAAGAGGGCCGGGTACCGCGACGGCCGCGCGATGATGCTCGACGCCATCGCAAGGATCAATGTCGAACTCGGCCGCCACAACGAAGGGCTGGAGCAGGCCGAGCGAGCGTTCGCGCTGGTCGAGGACACGAAACGACACTGGGTTCAGTCCGGCATCCTCAACACGGTCGCGGCGGCCCGCCGACGACTGGGACAGCTGGACCGGGCTCTTCAGGCCGGCGAGCAGGCTCTCGCCCTGGCCCGCGAGGCACGATTCCGACGGGCCGAGGCGGACAGCCTCCTGTGCCTCTCTCTCACGTACGAACAAACGGGCCGTTACGACGAGGCCCGCGCCCACGCCGAACAGGCGCTGTCCCTGGCCCGCGACCACTCGTTCCGCGTGGTGGAGGGCCAGACTTTGACAGCGCTGTGCGAGACGGCGGAGGCCGAGGAAGCGCACGGCACAGCCGTCGAGCTCGGCCAGGAGGCCCTCGCCATACACCGCGAGACCGGCCACCGACTCGGCGAGGCCCGCACCCTCATGGCACTCGCCCGCGCCCACCGGAAGACCGACGGCGCCGCCGCCGAACTGATGAGGCGAGAGGCATGGGCCATTTTCTCGGACACCGGCGTGCCCGAGACGGAGTACGCGGATCTCGACCGGTGACGTCTCCTCAGCCGAGCCCGTCGGCCCCGTTCCCGGACCGCGCGCCAAGCGGCAGCGGGGACCTCGGGCCGGCTCCTGCGCAAAGCCCGCTCGGTCCCTGGGGCGCCCCAGGGACCGAAGAGGCCGCCGGCGCGTCTTCCACGTCTCGTCCGGGACGTGAGCGGACACACGCTCGCTACTTCAGGACGACCCCATCACCTGCGGCATTCACCGAAGCCACCGTGTCGCTCCCCGCATACCTGGAAGGCCCTCGGCGTCGTGCTGAAGGCGGGGGTGATGGCCAGGAATTTCATGACGCTGCGCGCTCGTCGCGCACGTCGTCCGGGTGGGCGAGGCCGAGGTGGTCGCGCAGGGTCGTGCCCTCGTACTCGGTGCGGTACACGCCGCGCTCCTGGAGCAGCGGGACCACGGTGTCGGCGAAGGTGTCGAGGCCGCCGGGGGTGATGTGCGGGACGAGGATGAAGCCGTCACTGGCGTCGGCCTGCACGAAGGAGTCGATGGTCTCGGCGACGGTGGCCGGGGAGCCGACGAAGGCCTGCCGGTTGCCGGTCTCGATGACCAGATCGCGGATGGACCACTTGTTGGCGGCAGCGAGCTCGCGCCACTCGCGGGCGGTGGCGAGCGGGTCGCGGAACATCCGGACCTGGGCGCGGCCCCGGGCGATGGTGTGCTCGCCGAGGTCCGGGTCGATGTCGGGCAGGGGGCCGTCCGGGTCGTACGCGGACAGGTCGCGGTTCCAGACGAACTCCAGGTGCTTGATCGCGGTGGCGCCGCTGACCTGCTGGCGGCGCACCTCGCGGGAGATCTCCTCCGCCTCGGCGTCCGTGTCGCCGAGGACGAAGGTCGCGGCGGGCAGGATCAGCAGCTGGTCGCGTGTACGGCCGTAGCGGGCGAGGCGTCCCTTGACGTCCGTGTAGAACGCCTGGCCCTCCTTGAGGGTGGCGTACCGGCTGAAGATCGCGTCGGCGCTGGAGGCGGCGAACTCGCGCCCCTCGTCGGAGTCCCCCGCCTGGAAGATCACCGGGCGTCCCTGCGGGCTGCGCGGGACGTTGAACTGCCCCTGGATGTCGAAGTGCCGGCCCTGGTGCACGAAGGCTCCGGCCTTCGCGTCGCGCAGGAAGGTGCCGGTCTGCCGGTCGGCGACGATCTCGTCCCCGTGCCAGGAGTCGAAGAGCTCGTTCGCCGTGTGCAGGAATTCCTCGGCCCGGGAGTAGCGCTCCTCCTGCGGGAGGAAGCCGCCGCGGCGGAAGTTCTCGCCGGTGAAGGCGTCCCAGGAGGTGACCACGTTCCAGGCGGCGCGGCCGTCGGAGAGGTGGTCGAGACTGGCGAACTGGCGGGCCACCTCGTAGGGCTCGTTGAAGGTGGAGTTGATGGTGCCGGTCAGGCCGAGGTGTTCGGTGACGGCGGCGAGCGCGGTGAGGATCGTGAAGGTGTCGGGGCGGCCGACGACGTCCAAGTCGTATATCTGGCCGCCCTGTTCGCGCAGTCGCAGCCCTTCGGCGAGGAACAGGAAGTCGAACTTGGCGCGCTCGGCGGTGCGCGCGAAGTGGGCGAAGGAGCTGAACTCGATGTGACTGCCGGCCTCGGGGTCGCTCCACACGGTGGTGTTGTTGACGCCGGGGAAGTGCGCCGCGAGGTGGACCTGCTTGCGGGGCTTGTCCTGTGACGTGCTGGTCATGAGTGGGTCCCTCCGGCTCAGGCGGTGGCGGCGTAGCGGTTGACGGGGCGGGAGAGGCCGAGCAGCCCGCGCAGGGTGTCGGACTCGTACGACTGCCGGAAGACGCCCCGGCGCTGGAGTTCGGGCACGAGGCCCCGGGTGACGGCGGGCAGGTCGTGGCCGAGGACGGCAGGACGCAGCCGGAAGCCGGACAGGCCTGCCTCCGCCAACTCCTGCAGCAGGTCTGCCAGTTGGGCGGGTGAGCCGGTGAAGATGCGGGCGTCGCCGGTGTACGGGTAGCCGGCCAGCGTGTCGAGACGTTCGCGGCGCGCCGCGGCCTCGGCCGGGTCGTCGTCCAGGAACACCACGAGGTCACCGAAGAGGTGCAGGGGTTCGTCGGCGCGGCCGGCCGCCGTCTGCTCGGCGCGGATCTCCTCGACGATGGCACGGGCCTGGCCGGCGTCGTGCGGGGTGACGTAACCGATGTCGGCGGCCCGCGCCACCAGCCGGTAGGGGACGGTCGCGTGGGCCAGGGCGCTGACGATCGGCTGGCCCTGCGGCGGGCGGGGGGTGATCGAGGGGCCCTTGACGCTGAAGTGCTTGCCCTCGAAGTCGATGTAGTGCAGTTTGTCGCGGTCGACGAAGCGTCCGGTGGCGACGTCCCGGATCTCCGCGTCGTCCTCCCAGCTGTCCCAGAGCCGGCGCACCGCTTCCACGTAGTCCGCGGCCTCGTCGAAGAGGTCGGTCGTCAGCTCTCGTACGGCCGAGGTGTCCAGGTCCTCGATGCGCAGCGGCGGGAACGTACGGCGGCCGAAGTGCGCGGCCTCGTGGGCGCGGGGCGTCACCTGCACCCGTACGCCCGCACGGCCCGTGCTCACGTAGTCGAGGGTGGCGATCGCCTTGGAGATGTGGAAGGGCTCGGTATGGGTGACGACGGCGGTCGGGACCAGTCCTATGTGGCTGGTCAGCGGGGCGACGCGGGCGGCGATCAGGACGGCGTCGAGGCGCCCGCGGACCTGGTCGGTGCGGCCGTCGGGCTCGGTGAGGTGCGAGGACTGGAGTCCAAGGGCGTCCTCGATGGTCACGAAGTCGAGGAGACCGCGCTCGGCCTCGGTGACCAGGTCCGTCCAGTACCCGGCGGTGAGCAGCTCACGGGGGCGGGCCACCGGCTCGCGCCAGGCCGCCGGGTGCCAGCCGGCGCCGTCGAGTGCGACGGCGAGGTGCAGAGGGGAGGACGAGGGGGAGGAATCGGGCAGCGAAGATGAAGCAGACACGGAGGGGTGCCTTCCTGGTCGACCGTACGAGAGCGCGGCCCTCTACGCGAAGGGCGCGGCGGCGGGGTGACAGGTCAGGGACGACAGAGCGCGCCGGCTACGCGCTGCAGATCGATGTGCGGCCGGGAGTAAAGACGTACACGGCGGCGCGGGGTGAGCACCATGACGCGAAGATCGGACCCGACTCTCACGTCCCTCACCTCCGCCCTTGCGTCCCGGCGGGCCCGTGGCCGCGCCGACATCGTGAACCTCTTCAACACAACGGCCCGCCTACGCCGTCTGTTCCTGCTGGGCGCCCGGAGTTCGGACGAGGAGGAACTGCGAGCGGCGGCGCAGGGTGAAGCCGATCGACTCGTAGAGCCGGATCGCGCCGGTGTTGGTCGCGGAGGCATGCAGGAAGGGGGTGTCTCCGCGCTGCCTGATACCGGCCGCCATCGCGCGGACGAGTCGCGTGGCCAGCCCCTTGCCGCGGTGGTCCGGGGCGGTGCAGACCGCGCTGATCTCCGTCCAGCCGGGCGGGCGCAGCCTCCCCCAGCCTCCGGCCGGAGGGACCCCCATCTCGCTTCGCTCGCCGGCCAGGGCGACGAGCCGGCCACGGTGCCGGATGCCGAGGTAGGTGCCGAGTTCGACCGTGCGGGGCAGGAAGGGCCCCGGCTCGGTCAGGGCGATCAGGTCCAGGATCTCCGGGACGTCGTCCAGTCCGAGCCGTACCGCTTCGGGGGCGGGCTCGGCGCGCAGCGAGGTGTCGACCAGTTGTACGCCCTGGCCGTGCTGCACCGTCTCCCAGCCCTCGGGCACCGACCTCGCCCCGGTCACATGGGTGACGGTGCCGGGTCCGACGAGCGCGGCGAGGTCGTCCCAGGCGCGCGGGCCGGCCGGGTCGGCGAGGGCGGCGAGGTCGTCCCAGACGCGCGGGCCGACCGGGCCGGCGAGAGCGGCGAGGTCGTCCCAGACGCGCGGGCCGACCGGGCCGGCGAGAGCGGTGAACGGGGAGACGTCCAGGGCGTAGCGGGCGGCGCGGCCGACGCGCTCGGCGAGGTGGGCGTGCGGGCCGGTCAGCGCGGCCCAGGCGGCGTTGTCCAGGATGTGGGGTGCCGCCGGGCTCTGCGGCGGGGTGGGTCGGGCAACGGTGGACATGGTGGAGTCGGACCTCCGGGAAGCGGTCAGGAGTTGTCGAGCGGCAGGCCGGGCGGGTTGATCCGCGAGGTGCTGACGGCCTCGTTGGAGAGGTTCCAGGCGGCGAGCCACTTGGCGTACTGCCCGTCCTTGATCAGGTGGTTGATCGCGTCGGCGACCGGCTTGGCCAGCCCGCTGTCCTTCTTCGCGGTGGCCGCGATCAGCCCCTGGAGGGTCGCGCCCGCGCCGGAGAACTTGCCCGCGTTGCGGGTCGGGTCGGGTGTCTTCGCCGTCTGGGTGACGTGGTACGAGATACCGGGGTTGGGCCCGAAGGAGGCGTCGATCTTCCCGCTGGACAGCGCCAGATAGGTGCTGTTGCTGTCCTGGAAGTACTTGACGTTGAGCTTCTTGCCCTCCTTCGCCAGCTTCGCCTTCCACTCGAGCAGGATCTTCTCCTGGTTGGTTCCCGCGCTCACGGAGACGGTCTTGCCGGCCAGGTTCTCGTAGTCGCCGGCGAAGTTCCAGGTGCTCTTCTTCAGCACCTCGAAGGCGAGGTTGTCCTGCCGGTAGGAGGCGAACTCGTACTTCTTCTTGCGTTCCTCGGTGTCCGTGACGTTGGAGAAGGCGACGTCGACCTTGCCGCTGTCGATGCCGACGAACAGGTTCTCCCAGGTCGAGTTCTTCACCTCCGCCTTCAGTCCGAGGACCGCGGCGACCAGTCGGCCGAGGTCGGGTTCGGCACCGGTGAGGGTCTTCTGGTCCTGGCCGACGTACGCCAGCGGCGGGAACCCGGCGGGCAGCGCGCCGACGCCGACGACCAGCTTGCCGCTCTTGGCGACCGACTTGGGCAGCTCGGCGCTGATGGACTTGACCTCGGACACCTTGAGGTCGGTCTGCCGCGCGGCGCCGTTGGAGAGCGCGCCCACGGTGACGGTGCCGGCGGCCGCGCTGTCGGAGGTGGTGGCCGCCTCGCTCTCGCCCCCGCACGCGGCGAGCCCTGCGGCGAGAGCGGCGACGGCGGTGGAGGCGGTGAGGCCACGGAGGAGTCTGCCGCGGAGGGTGAGGGTGCGCATGGCTGTCCTTGTCCGATGTTCGTGAGTGACGTGGGGTGAGGGAAGGCGTGGTGGATTCAGGCGAGATGGGTGCAGGGGCGGTGGGTGAAGGTGCGGTGAGGGAGGGAAGTTCAGAGGACCTTGCTCAGGAAGTCCCTGGTCCGCTCGTGTGCCGGGTGGTCCAACACCTCAGTGGGTGAGCCCTGTTCGACGACGCGGCCCTCGTCGAGGAAGACGATCCGGTCGGCCACCTCGCGGGCGAAGCCGATCTCGTGGGTCACGATGACGAGCGTGGTGCCGCTGGTGGCCAGGTCCTTGATGACGGCGAGCACCTCACCGACCAGCTCGGGGTCGAGGGCGGAGGTGGGTTCGTCGAAGAGGATGACTCCGGGCCGCAGCGCGAGGGCGCGGGCGATGGCGACCCGCTGCTGCTGGCCGCCCGACAACTGCCGTGGATAGGCGTCGGCCTTGTCGGCAAGACCCACGCGGTCGAGGAGGGTGCGCGCGAGTTCCCGGGCCTCGGGCCGCTTCAGCCGTCGGGTCGCCACCGGCGCGGCCGCCACGTTGTCCAGCACCGTCAGATGCGGGAACAGGTTGAAGTTCTGGAATACGAACCCGATCCGGCCGCGCTGGGCCAGGATCGCCCGCTCGGTCAGCTCCTTGAGCCTCCCCCGGCCTTCGGCCGGGGGGACCCCCATCTCGCTTCGCCCGCCGTGCCGGCGTACGCCGATCAGCTCGCCGTTCAGGCTGACATGGCCGATCTCGGGCTTCTCCAGGTGGTTGATCACCCTGAGGAGGGTGGACTTGCCGGAGCCGGACGGACCGAGGATCACGGTGACCTCTCCGGGCCGTACCGTCAACTCCACTCCGTTCAGTACGCGTTGGGTGCCGTACCACTTGTGCACATCGCGCACCTCGACGGCGGCCGGTCGGATCGCGAGCGTCTCGCCGGTCATATCGCCGCCTCCTTGCGGACCCGGGCCCGCAGGTCACGCAGACCGGCGCGAACCTTCTGCAACGGGGTCGGCGGGAGGGAGCGCAGCGCGCCGCGCGAGTAGTACCGCTCGACGTAGAACTGGACGACGGACACGACGCTCGTGAGGATCAGGTACCAGGCGGTGGCGACCAGCAGCAGCGGCACGATGTCGCCGGGGTAGGTGGAGCCCATGCTCTGCACCGAGCCGAAGAGGTCGAGCAGCGAGACGTAGAAGACCAGCGAGGTGCCCTTGATCAGGCCGATCAGCTGGTTGACGTAGTTCGGTGTGATGGAGCGCAGCGCCTGCGGGAACACGATCTTCCTGAACTGGTAGCCCTTGGGCAGACCGAGTGCGGAGGCCGCCTCGTGCTGGCCCTGGTCGACGGAGAGGATGCCGCCGCGGACCACTTCCGCCGCGTACGCCGCCTCGTTGAGGCTCAGTCCGACGACCGCGACGACCATGTCGGTGGCGAGCCGGGACTCGTCGAAGGTGAGGAAGGCGGGGCCGAAGGGGACACCGAGGCTCAGCGTCTTGTAGAGCGCGCTGAAGTTGTAGAGGAAGAGCAGGACGACGATGAGCGGCACCGAGCGGAACAGCCAGATGTAGACCCAGCTCACCGCGCGCAGCACGGGGCTCCTGGAGAGCCGGGCCAGGGCGAGCAGGATACCGCCGAGCAGGCCCAACACAGCGCTGTAGAGCGTCACTTCGAGGGTGATGAGCAGGCCGTCGAGGATCGTGGGACGCAGGAACCAGTACTGGAACCTGTCCCACTGGAAGAAGGGGTTGGTCGCCAGCCCGTGGACGGTCTGGGCGACCACGACGAGCACGATCGCCGAGGCGATCCAGCGGCCGGGGTGGCGCAGGGGCAGCACGCGCTGTGCCGCGGCCGGGCGGGGCTCCGTCGTGCTCAACGGCACGGCGGAGCCCAGGGATTCACTCATGGAGGGCTCCAACGAATGCGGACACACCGCCGCGGCCCGTACGACGGCGGTGCGCGCGGGGACAGACGGATGTCAGGGGGTACGGAGGGGGAGGCTCACCGACAGCGCACCAACAGGGTGGCGGGCGAGGGATGTTGAGCCGTGCGGACGTTCAACGTCGCGGAAGGCGGAAGCGGTCAGCCCTGACAGAGACAGCGGGCGCCGCGGGAGGTACAACACAGTGCGGTGGCGGGGCAGCCGTGGCGCCGCGAAGCGGTCGTCCCGTCAGCTGCGTACATCGCGTTCACCGTCACCATTCCGCCCCGCTGGGCCTCGAACGCACCGGAGTCGATCCGGTCCGATGCGGCGTAAGTTAGGCATGGCCCCAAACGAATGTCAACGCGCACCGGCCGGAATGACCACGTGGTGAGACCGCGCATATGCCTTCTTGACGGCTCCGCGGACCGGACCGAGACTGACGGGGACGGTCACGATTGTCAGCGCCCGTCGTGCGGGTTTCTCCCGTTCGACGCGGTTATCGGCCCCGGCCCGCTGACAGGCAACCCTTCCACCGCGACGGGGTGCCCCGGGTGACGACCGGGTTCCGCCGGTGCGGCGGGACAAGCGTGGTCTCGCCTCTCGCGAGCCCCGGACACGGGAGCGATGGGAATGGCCAGGAGGAGCACGAACGGTCTGACCAGGCGCCTGCACATCGATCTGCAGCGGGTCTCCAGCGCGTACTAGTCCAGGCGGTCCGTCCAGCGCGTACTGATCCATGCGGTCCGTCCGGTCGGGCACGTCCCACGATCCGGACGGGACCGTACGTCAGCGCAGTCACTCCGTTCCGCCACCGCCGCCCAACGGGCCGTGGGGGCTTCGACGTTCCCTGGAGAGTCATGCCCAAGACAGTCTCGCTCGCCGCGCCTCGCCCCCACCGCATCCGCAGCCGCATCGGCGTCGGCCTGGCCGGCGGTTTCTACCCGGCGCCGCACCGCTATCAGCTGTACCTCACCGAGGGCTGTCCGCGTTCGCTGCGCATCTCGGTCACCCTGGAGCTGCTCGGTCTCCACGACTCGGTCGCCACCACGCTGCTGACGCTTCCCGCCGAGACACCCGACGCGTTCGCCGCACTGCGCGGCGCGTACGAGGCCACCTGGCACCACTACGACGGTCCGCTCACCGCGCCCGCGCTGTGCGACCGTTGGAGCGGACGGATCGTGAGCAACCACACGCCCGACATCCTGCGTGACCTCGCCGGGCTGCCGGTCCGCCAGAACGACGCCCGCCTCCCCCGGCTGAACCCACCGGCCCTCACCGCGGACATCGACGCCCTGCGCGAACTCCTCGACCGGGACGTCACCCCCACCGCCCCGCCGCTCGCGCGCACGACGACACTCCAGTCACTGGACCGGCAACTCGCCCCGCAGACCTACGCGTTGGGCGACGAGCTGACGGCCGCGGACGTCGACCTCTGGGTGGCCCTGACCCGACTCGACCCGACGGAGTCCCTCGCCCCGTACGGTCGGCTCCGGGACTACGTACGTCGGCTCGACGCCCACCCTGCCTTCCACGGCAAGGTGCGCTGAGCGCGTACGCCAAGGTCGCCGGAGCCGGTAGGGCCGCAGGGCCCGGGCCCCGGCGCCGCGTCGGCTCAGGCCTTGGCGCGGGTGAAGACGAGCGTGCCGGTGACGGTCGTCAGGCCGCGGATCATGCCCATCTGGTTCCAGCCCATGTCGAACTGGTCGCGGTCCACGGTGAACTCCGCGGTGAGCGTGACGCTGTCGGCGCTCGCCCCGGTCACGCGGCCGGTGACGGGCTGCGGCCGGCTGATGCCGCGCACGGTCAGCTGCCCGTTGATCTCCACGGTGTCGTCCTGGCCGAGGACGGCGTCGCGGACGGCGAAGGTGATCGTGGGGTGGCGGTCGGCGTCGAAGAGGTCGGCGGAGCGGAGGTGCTTGTCCCGCTTGGCGTTCTTCGTGTCCAGGGACGCGACGTCCAGGGTGATGGTGCCGCGGGCGGTCCCGTCGGGCTGCACCTCGCCCTCTCCGGTGACTCCGGTGAAGGTGCCCTTCACGGTGACCATGCCCCACATCGTCTTGTGCTTGATGGCGACGACGGTACGGGCGGGGTCGAGCTGCCACAGGCCGGTTTGGACGGCGACGGTCATGAGAGTTCTCCAGACGGTTACGGACGGTGCACAGGGGTGCGCGACGCACGGGGCGCGCGGCACACGGGGACTGTGGGGACAACGCGGTCATCCAAATTTGGATGACTCCACGCTAGCCGGTTCTTCAAATTTGGACAACCGGTAGACTGGGACACTATGGCTGACCCTTCCGCCCCCGCTGACCTGCCCGAACACGAGCCGTCGGGTGACAGTGAGCTGCTGCCCGCCCCGCTGCGGGCCTGGATGCGTCTCCTGGCGGCGGCCGGGGCGATCGAGCAGCAGCTGCGCGCCCGCGTCAAGGACACCCTCGACGTCTCGCACGACGAGTTCCTGGTGCTGTGCCTGCTGGCCGACCAGCCCGGGTCCAGCCTGCGGATGACCCAGATCGCGGAACTGCTGGGCCGCCCCAAGACGCGGCTGACCTATCAGGTGGCGTGTCTGCAGCACGCGGGACTGATCACACGGCGGTCGGCGTGCAGCGACCGGCGCGGTATCGAGGTGGTCCTCACGGACAAGGCGCGGCGGCTGCTGCGCGAGTCCACGGGGCCGCTGGCCGACGCCGTCTCGCAGGCCATCGCACAGACGGCCTGCGCGCAGCGGTACGAGGCACTGCACGACTTGCTGCCACCCTCGCCCCGTCCCGGTGCGGACTCCGGGCAGGTCGAGGGTGGCGATGCGGCCCCTGAGGGGCCGAGGAAGTAGCCCCTTCAGGGCCGGGCAGGCCTACGAGTGCGCGGAGTTGGACGCCGGGCGGCACGAACGCCGGGCATCGGGGGGCCAACCGACGGATGCCGGGGGCGGACCGGCGGATGCCTGGGAGGCAGACCGACGGATGCCGGGGGCGGACCGGCGGATGCCTGGGAGGCAGACCGACGGATGCCTGGGAGGCAGACCGACGGATGCCGGGGGCGAAACGGCGGATCAGAACCCGGGGAAGACGCGTCGCAGGTCGTCGAGGGTGAGGGCGTCACCCTTGAGGGTCACCTCGGCCGGGGTGTGGTCGGCGGCATGGCGGCCGGTGACGAGCCGCAGCCACCACTCGGCCGGTGCGCTCAGGACGGCGTCGGGCTCGACGGGCTCGTCGGTGAGCACGACCGAGTCGACCAGGTCGAGCCCGAACGCGCGCCGCGGAGCGGTGGTGTGGACCGCGAGGCGAACCTGCCGTCCACCGAGCGCCTCGACCTTGCCGAGGAAGCCTATGAGCAGTCCGGCCTGGTCGAGGAGCGGCTCGACCGCGGCGGGCGCCAGGACCGCCGTACGGTCGAAGGCCACCTCCACGTCCCAGGTGTGGTGGGTGAACTCACCGAGCCGCAGACCCGCCACCGTCGCGACGTCCACGGGCGCGGGCAGGAAGCCGAGGTCGACCCGGAGTTCGGCACGGGCCCGCGGGTCGAGAGCCTCGTACCCACGCACCAGCGCCTCGTTGGCGGTCACGAAGCTCTCGGCGCGCTCGACCGGGGACATCGCGTCCCAGCGCGCCCACACCGACGTGTTGAAGTCGCCGCCCTTGGGCCCGGTTCCGTTCAGCGCGCCCTCCAGGGAGGCCAGGCCGATCTCCGCGCCGCTGCCCAGGTGGCCGAGGACCTGGGACACGTCCCACTCAGTCGCCCCGGACGGCCGGGTGAGGTCGGCGGTGGCGAGCCCGTGCACCACGGCGGTCAGGTAGTCGTGTCCGCCGCGCAGGGCGTCGATGGTCTGGTCGGCAAGGTCGTTCATGTCTCGACTCCGTTGAGGTGAAAGCGGTTTGTGTCGGTGTGGATGGTTCAAGGGTTCACACCGCGGTCTGGAAGGACCGCTTGGAGAAGCCCATCATGAAACCATCGACGGTGGTGCGCACCGTCCGGTCGGCGCTCGGGGCGGCGCCCAGCGTGACGAACAGCGGGATGTAGTGGTCGACCGTCGGATGGGCGTACGGCATACCGGGCGCCCTGGTCCGGAAGGCCGCGAGTTCGTCGACGTCCCCGCGGGCGAGCGCGTCGGCGACCCAGGCGTCGAAGTCCGAGGACCAGCCCGGCACTTCGCCCTGCGTCAGCATCTCGCGGGTGATGAAGGGCAGTCCGTGCGTCATGAACCCCGAGCCGATCACGAGGACCCCCTCCTCCCGCAACGGGCCGAGCCGGGCGCCGAGTTCGAGGAGCCGGACGGGGTCATGGGTGGGCATGCTGAGCTGGAGCACCGGGATGTCACCCAAGGGGTACATGGCCATCAGCGGCACCCAGGCGCCGTGGTCGAGGCCGCGGGAGGGCTGCTGGTACAGCGACTCACCGTCCGGCATGGTCCCGGCCACGCGGTGCGCGAGGGCGGTCGCGTCGGGAGTGTCGTACGTCATCGTGTAGTAGCGCGGGTGGAAGCCGCCGAAGTCGTAGACGAGCGGGGTGTGCGCCGCCGGGGCGGACAGGCACAGCGGTGCCGCCTCCCAGTGCGCGGAGACGATCAGGACGCTCTTCGGCTTCGGCAGGGACTGGGCCCACTCGAACAGTTCCCGCAGCCACGGCCCGTCGTCGAACAGCGGGGGCGCGCCGTGGCTCAGGTACAGCGCGGGAAGGGGTCCGTCCGCGGGCGTCCACACGCGCTGGGACCGGGCTCATGGCAGCGCGTCGACCAGGAACCGGTCGTACGCTCCGGCGGGCACCTCGGGATCGAGGAGGGAGTTCATGCCGGTCCTTACGTGGGTGAGGGTGCTCCGGCTCGCGGGCTCAGGTTTTAAGTTGAACCTTCAAGTTTGACTGTAGGTCGTCCCACTTGAGACGTCAACCAAACACCCACGGACGGTGGCGCCCGGAGGCCCTGAGGAAGGCGCCGTACGCAATCGGAAGTAGTCCGATCTTCGTATGCATGATCGGACGCCGGTTGGACGCGGTGGCCGACGGGCTTCACTAGGGTCGGCAGTCGTCCACGGTCAGGCGCAGCTCAGCGGTGGACCGTCCGGAGTTCGGGCTGCCCGCCGAAGGAGTCCACCGCGTGTCGCACCATCCCTCCGTTCCCTCGCCGAACGACCGGATCACCGGCCCCCACCCCGCCCGGCACACCGCGTTGCTCCTGTTGCGCGGGTACACCGACGGCGACGCGCGGGCAGTCGCCGCGGCCCTGGACACCCTGGACGAGACCGCCCTCGACGACACGTACACCTATCTCTGTGCCGTCATGGACGTCACCCTGCGCCTCACGCTCACCGCCCAGCCCGCGGCCCGCGACGTGGGCCGGGCCGCCGAACAGGCGGCCACGGCGGCTCCCCCGCACTACGAGTTCGCCTTCGGGCAGGCGGTCCGGGCCTGGGCCGCGGGCGACACGGAGGCCCTGACCCGCGCCGCCGACGCGGACCTCCCGGGGGCCGTGCATCTGCTGGCGGTGATGACCGTGGCCCTGGGCGTCTGCGTCCTCGACCACGACGGTCTGAACGCCCTGCTCAACTGCCTCCCCGAAGACCCGCGCTGATCGCGACGGCCACCTGACCGGCGCCCCCCGGTCAGCACCGTCCGGACCACACGGTCCGCCCCATGGCGACCGTCCACCCCACGGCGACCGTCCGATCAACGGCGACCGTCGGATCAACGGCGTCGGTCCGGTGAACGACGACCGCCCCCGTGGCGCCGCGCCGACTCGTCCTCCTGAGCCATACGACGCAGCGCCATCAGCGCGGGTTCGAGCAGGACCGTGAGCAGCAGCGCGCGCTCGGTCAGTTCCAGCGGGTCGTCGATTCCGTCCAGTTGGTCGAGGTCGAGCGCCGCGGTCCGTTCGGCCAGCCGGGCGTACGGCACGAGTGCGCTCCGGTCGAACGGGACACCGAGGCCGCGCAGCGAGCCCAGGGTCTCGGCCAGAGTCGCCCGCGCGGGCGCCGACTCGTGGACGTCCCAGCCCAACTCCTCCACGAGCGCGTCGGCTTCGGCCCGTTCAGTGGAGTCCCGCGCGGATTCCTCGGCGGGCCCGATCGAACCGAGGGTGAGACCGAGCAGGCGATGGGTGTCACCGGCGTGCTCCGCCAGGGCTCCCAGGACCTCCCGGGTGGTACTGACGGACAGCCCCCGGACGCCGGTCAGCGCGCGGATCAGACAGAGCCTGCGCAGATGGCTCCCGTCGTACTCGGCCTGGGTCGCCGACAGTTGCCGGCCGACCGGGAGCAGCCCCTCTCGGAGGTAGTACTTGATCGTCGTGACGGAGACTCCACTGAGGCGGCTCAGCTCGGACATACGCATCGGATCGGCTCCGCTCTGGTCATTGGATACCCCCACTGTCTAACATGGATAGTGGAGGTATCCAATTAGCGCTCCCCTGGACCTCCGTCCGTCGTCCTGCCTCCGTGGAAGAAGGCGCCACCGTGCCCACGCTCCCCTGGACCACCGTCAACGTGCCCGCACCGGACTCTCGGGCGTTCGTCATGGCCTCGCGCTTCGAGGTCCGTTCCTTCCGTGACGTACCGCGCTTCTTCCTGCGGTCCCTGGCCGCGTGGAAGCAGGTGAAGAGCGCGCCCGGCGCATACGGCGCCACGCTCGTCGCCCAGCCGCTCAAGCGCACCTTCTGGACGCTGTCGGCCTGGGAGGACAAGCGGTCCCTCTACACGTACGCGAAGACCGAACCGCACCGCTCGATCATGACCGGGCTGCGGTCCACGACGAGCGGCTCGGTCTTCACGTTCTGGGAGCTTCCGGCCTCGGCACTCCCCCTCGACTGGGCGGACGCCCGGCGGCGGCTCGCCGAGCAGGAGCGCGCCGATGCCACCGGCGAGCGCGGACCCTCGGGCGCCGGACCCGGCGCCGCCTGACGTTCCCCCGCTCCTCCCCGCCCCTCCCTCAGCTCCTCCCCTGGACCGACTCTTCATCTCCCAGGGAGACGTACCGACATGACGCTGTCCGAGGAAAGCCCGGCCCTGGACGACCCTCCGGTCGCCCTGGCGCACGAACGACGAAGGGTGCCGCTGTGGCTCGCGATCGTCGCGTGCAGCGTGCCCATGTTCATTGAACGCCGGTCCGCACGGCGCTCCGTGACAGGCGCGGTGCCCCCGTGGCGCTCCGTGCGCGGCGCGTCGCTGACCGCCGCGCCGCCGCAGCCCCCATCCTGGCCTGGTACGGGCGCCCGTACCCGCCCACGCAGGTTCCGCGCCGCACGCACCCACGGAGAGCCATGGCCGCCGACAGCACGCCCACCACCGACGACACCCCCGTCCGGGCAAGTGCCGCCGCGCTCCTGCACCGGCCGAAGCTGTGGCTGGTGCCGACCGTGCTGTGCGGGCTGCTGGCGTTTCTGCTGTCACTGCTCTACATGGGCGGCATCGTGAACCCGAACGGGGAACTGCGCCACCTGCCCATCGGCATCGTCGACACCGACCAGGGCAGACCGCTGCCCGGGCAGACCACGAACCTCGGCACACAGATCACCCGCTCGGTCACCGCCGACACCTCCGGCAAGGCCGACTGGCAGCCCCTCACTCTCGCCCAGGCCCAGGACAGACTGGCCTCCGGCAAGATCTACGGCGCCCTGGTCGTCCCCGCCGACTTCACGACCACCACCGCCGCCCTCACCACCGCGAACGCCACCACGCGGCCCACCCTGACAGTGCTCACCAACCCCGGCATGGGCAGCCTCGGCTCTTCCCTCGCGAGCCGGATCACCCAACAGGCCGCCCAGCAGGCCTCCCTGGCCGTCGGCGAGCAGCTGATGGCTTCCCCCGCCACCGCACAGGCCGACGCCACCACCCGCCTCGTGCTTGCCGACCCCGTCGCCGTAGCCACCCAGGTCGGCCACCCGATCGGGGACCACAGCGGCCTGGGACTCAGCGCGTTCTACTACACCCTGCTCCTCGTCCTCGCCGGGTTCCTCGGCGGCAATGTCATCAGCAACGGCGTCGACACCGCCCTCGGCTACGCCGACAACGAGATCGGCCCGTGGCACACCCGCCGTCCCACCGTGCCCATCAGCCGCACCCAGACGCTGCTGCTGAAGATGGCCATGACTGCCGGGATCACCGTCCTCACCACCACACTGGTCATGATCGCCACCGTCGGGATCCTCGGCATGGACGCCTCGCACCTGCCGCTGCTGTGGGTCTACTCCTACTGCGCGTCGCTGGCGGTCGGCCTGGGCGTGCAGGCCATCAACGCCGCCTTCGGGGGCATCGGCCAGCTCGTCTCCATGTTCGTGTTCATCGTCCTGGGCCTGCCCTCCTCCGGTTCCACCGTGCCCCTCGAAGCCGTCCCGGGCTTCTACCGTTTCCTGAGCATCTTCGAACCCATGCGCCAACTCAGCGTCGGTGTCCGCGCCATCCTCTTCTTCGACGCCCGCGCCGACGCCGGCCTCACCCGCGCCTGGATCATGATCGTCGTCGGCGCCGCGCTCGGCCTCCTCTTCGGCCTCGCCATGACCCGCTACTACGACCGCAAGGGCCTGCGGCGCCTCACTCCCCGACTCTCCGACTGATCCCGCAGAAGACGTCACGCGGGGAGGGAGGGCGCACCCTGGGGGCGGATTCCCGTCAGGGCCCTGTCGTGGCGTCGGAACCCCGCAGTCGCCGGACGGTTCCACCGACCTTCGCGCGCAGTGGTTCGAGGACCTTCGGCTGTGCGCTGATCGCCCAGCGCGGGCCGACGAGACAGGTGCCGCCGTAGATCGCGGCGCTGTCCAGCCAGGTCGGTTGTAGCGCTCTTCGGGGAACGTCGTGATGAGGTGGTCGCCGGTCTCGGTGTGGCAGGCACCCTCGCGGAGTTCCTTCGCGTCGACGCGGATCGTGACCTTGCATCCGGTGAGGTTCGCGATCACCTCGACGTCCGCGGGCGCCACCACCTCGACGGCGGCGGTCTTCTTCGACGCCTTGCGCTCGTCCGCCGCCTCCTCCCCTCCGGCGTCGCAGCCCGCGGCCAGGGAAGCAGGGCGAGGCCCCCGGCGACCGCGGCCCCGCGTACGAGGCGGGTGGGGGAAGGCGTTCGGCCGAGGCGTCCTTGCCGTCGCTGCTGGGGCACTTCGTCTCTTTCCTTCCGCGGTGCGGTTCGCGCGTACTCGAAAGGAGATACGAAGGGACGTCGGGCGCTGTTCACGACGGGCCGCCAGGACGACGTCCTCCGGCCGTGTCGGGCGGGATCAGTCGCGGCAGATCCCACCCCGCCGCCGACGCGGGCAGGGCGTGATCGGGGCCAGCCACAGCGCGACGACGGCATCGGTCAGGCCGAGTCCGGTGTCGTGCCAACTGGACCGGGGCGTGGGGGTGTTGTCGGCGAGGGCTCGCTCGCGCTCGGCGCACATGTGCACCATCAGCTCCCGCGCCATGTCACTGCGCTCGGCGTGCACTTCGACCGGCAGGTCGGAGAGGCACCGGTGCAGCCGTTCGAGGACCATCCGCATCGACGGGGAGCTGAGGGTCTCGTCGATCACGATCTGGCGCAGCGCCGGGTCGGTCATCACCTGCGCGGTGAAGCGGGCGTACCAGGAGGGCCGGCCGAGCTCGGCCAGATGTTCGGTGAGGGGGTGTACGAGGCAGGTCACCCAGTCGCGGATGCCGGCGCTCTCCTCGTCGATCTCGGCCAGCAGCCGCAGGCGCACCTGCTCGATCCGCACGAAGTGCTTGCGCACGATCGCCCGCACCAGGTCGGCCTTGGTGCCGAAGTGATAGCCGACGGCGGCGTTGTTGCCCTGCCCCGCGGCCTCGCTGACCTGGCGGTTGGAGACCGCGTACACCCCCTGCTCGGCGTACAGCCGCTCCGCCGCGGTCAGGATCGACTCACGCGTCGCACTGACCTGTTCGGCCCGTACGGTTCTGGCCGCCATGGCCGGTCACCACCTCACCGGGACTTCGCGCAGCCCTCCGACGACCAGTCCCTCGAGCCGTCGCAGCTCCTCGACCGGAACGGCCAGATCGAGCGAGGGAAGCCTACGCAGCAGTACGTCGAGGACGGCCCCCAGCTCGGTCCGGGCGAGCGCCTGTCCCAGGCAGGAGTGCGGGCCGACGCCGAACGCCAGATGGGTGTTCGGGGTACGGTCGAGGATCATCTCCCCGGCGTCCTCGAAGGCGGTCTCGTCCCGGTTCGCGGCGGCCATGCTGCACAGCACGGTGGTGCCCTTGGGCAGTACCGTGTCGCCGACCTCGGTTTCCTCGCCGATGTAACGCGGCATGCCGAGTCCCGGGTTGGCGTCCATGCGCAGCGCCTCCTCGACCGCGGGCCGCACCAGCGACGGGTCCGCGAGCAGCCGCTCCCAGTGCCGCCGGTCGGCCAGCAGCATGGCGACCATCTTCCCGATCATGTTCGCCGTGGTCTCGTGCCCGGCGACCAGCAGGCCCTGGCCGGTGTACACCAACTCCTGCTCCGTGAGCCGGTATCCGGTCGGGTCGGTGGCCGTGAGGAGGTCGCTGAGCAGGTCGTCACCCGGGTGCGCCCGCTTGGCGGCGACATGGACGGTCATGTAGGCGGCGAACTCGGCCTGTGCCGCGTCGATTTCCGCCTGCGCGTACGTGGTGAGATCGAGCAGGGTGTCCGACCAGTAGGAGAACCGGTCCCGGTCCTCGTCGGGAACGCCGAGCAGATCGCAGATCACCCACACCGGCAGCGGAAAGGCCAAGTGGTCCTTCAGGTCTGCGGGTTGGCCGTGCTCCACCATGGTGTCGAGGAGATGGTCGGCCATCGCCTCCATCCCCGGGCGCAACGCGGCCATCCTCTTGGCGGTGAACCACTTGCTCACCATCCGCCGCCAGCGCCGGTGGGCCTCGCCGGTCTGCGGCATGACGTTGGACATCTCGTTGTTGAAGGCCCCACCCGATTCGGTGGCGGAGATCCGGGCGGCGTCGTCCGCGTTCAGCAGGCGGCTGAAGCGGGGATCGGACAGCACCTGTCTGACGTCCGCGTAGCGGGTCAGCAGGGAGGCCTCGTCGCCGCTGGGCAGGGTCACGCGCGCCACCGGGCACCGCTGTCGCAGTCTCGCCCACTCCTGCGGTGGTCCCAGCGGTGTCGCGCCGGGGATCGGGTAGGTCAACGCCGGCTCGTCGTCACGTACGTCCATCGCGGTCTCCTCCGTCTCCTCCGATTCAGCCGTCTCCACACGATCAGGCAACCCCAGCCAGTAATCTAAGTCAATCAGCTGACTTAAAATCTGGCCATCGCAGCACCCTGACGGAGGCTCCGCCATGCCCGAGGCCCTTGCTCACCCCTCCGACTCCGGGACGAGCGGTCCGCCACGGCCGGACACCGTCGTGGCGGTGCTGGCCTTCGCCGGGATCGTCGTCTCGCTGATGCAGACCCTGGTGATCCCCCTGGTCCCGGAGCTTCCCGGGTACCTGGGCGCCTCTGCCTCGGACACCACGTGGGCGATCACGGCCACCCTGCTGGCGGGCGCCGTCGCGACCCCGGTGGTGGGGCGTCTCGGCGACATGTACGGCAAGCGGCGGATGCTCCTGGCGAGCCTCGCCATGCTGGTGGCCGGATCCGCCGTGTGCGCGCTCAGCGACAGCCTGGCCCCGATGGTCGTCGGACGGACCCTGCAGGGCCTGTCTGCCGGTGTGATCGCGCTAGGGATCAGCATCATGCGCGACGAACTGCCGGCCGAGCGGCTCGGCGGGGCGACCGCGATGATGAGCGCCTCGCTGGGCATCGGTGCCGCGCTCGGTCTGCCCGCGGCCGCGTTCCTCGCCGATCACGCGGACTGGCACCTGCTGTTCTGGACCGCGGCGGGTTTCGGCGTGGTGGCGGCCGTACTCGTCGTGACGCTCGTACCGGAGTCGTCCGTGCGCACCGGCGGCCGCTTCGACCTGGTGGGCGCGGCCGGGCTGTCGGCCGCGCTGCTGTGCCTGCTGCTGGCGATCTCCAAGGGGGCCGACTGGGGCTGGGCGAGCGCCACGACCCTCGCCCTGTTCACGGTGGCCGTCGCCGTGCTGCTGGTGTGGGGCCGCTGGGAACTGCGCGCGGCGCAGCCGCTCGTGGACCTTCGGACCACCGCGCGGCGTCAGGTGCTGTTCACCAATCTCGCCTCCGCCGTGTTCGGCTTCTCGATGTTCGCGATGGCCCTGGTGCTGCCGCAGCTCCTGCAACTGCCGGAGGCCACCGGCTACGGCCTCGGGCAGTCGATGATGGTCGTCGGCCTGGTCATGGCGCCCAACGGCCTGGTGATGATGGCCACGGCACCGTTGTCCGCGCGGATCTCCAAGACCAAGGGGCCCAAGGTGACGCTGATGCTCGGCGCCCTCGTGGTCGCCGCCGGCTACGGCCTGAGCGTCACGCTGATGTCCGCCATCTGGCAGCTCGTCCTCGTCTCCAGCATCATCGGGGCCGGCGTCGGGCTCGCCTACGGCGCGATGCCCTCGCTCGTCATGGGGGCCGTGCCGGTGTCGGAAACCGCCGCGGCCAACAGCCTCAACACACTGATGCGGTCCATCGGCACCTCGGTCTCCAGCGCGGTCGCGGGTGTCACCCTGGCCCAGATGACCACCACGTTCGGCTCCGTGGCCCTGCCCTCGGAGAACGCCTTCCGGGTGGTCATGGCCATCGGCTCCGGCGCCGCCCTGGTCGCCTTCGGCTTCGCCGCCTGCCTGCCCCGCCGAAGCCCGCTCGCCGGCACCCCGGCGACTCCGGTGACCGGGGAGCCGTCCACACCCGAGGACACTTCCGCGGGCACTTCGGCGGGTACGGCCGTGGAGACGAGGCCGTAGGCCGCGGGCCGACGGGGCCCGCGTGGCGACACGCGGGCCCGCCTGCGGGCGGTGCTCAGAACGACGGCTCGCCGCGGACGACCTCCTTGGCATCGCCGTCCGTCGCCCATGCCCACGCCCGTATCGCCTCGTGCCAGCTGGTGCCGGTGGCAATGGCCTGCCGCCAGGGACGCATGGCCTTCGGCGGCATCCCGACCGCGAGGGCTCCGGCCAGCCGGTCACCGGTGCGGTAGATGGCCAGGAACCGACGCTCGCTCATCTCGCCCTCCACCACGACGATCTCGTCGTGCCCGCGCAGATGGCCGAACGCCTGCACCTTCATGTCGTACTGGTCCGACCAGAAGTACGGCATCGGGGCGAAGGGCCTGCGGGCCTCGGGGTGGAGCAGGTTGTAGGCGGCGGTGCTGCCCTGCTCGGCGGCATTGGTCCGGTGCTCGATCCGCATCGACGTACCGAACAACGGGTTGTACCAACGGGCGACGTCCCCCGCCCCGTACACCCCCGGCCCGGCGGCGCAGAACCGGTCGCACACCAGGCCGTCGGCCACCTTGAGGCCGCTGCCCGCGAGCCACCCGGTGTTCGGCACACACCCGATGGCGACCAACACCTCGTCGGCGTCCACGAGTTCACCGCCCGCGAGCCGCACGCCGTCCTCCGTCACCTCGGTGACGATCACACCGGTCCGCAGGTCGACGCCGTGCTCCAGGTGGGCCGCCGAGAACACCCGTCCGACCTCCTCGCCGACCGCGTGCGCCAGCGGAACCGGTGCCGGTTCGAGGAGCGTGACCTCCGTGCCCATGCCGCGCGCCACGGCGGCGGCCTCCGCACCGAGGAACCCGGCACCGACGATCACGAGTCGCCGCCCGTGCCCCAGCCGTTCCCGGAGGGTGAGCGCGTCGTCCACCGTGCGCAGTACGTGAGCGCCCTCGCCGGGGAGCCTGCGCGGGCGCACCCCGGTGGCCACGATCAGACCGTCGTACGGCAGTTGCGTGCCGTCGGCCAGCAGGACCGTACGGGCGGCCGCGTCGAGAGCCGTCGCGGCGACCCCCAGCCGCAGATCGAGATCGAGCCCGTCCAACTCCGCCTGCGCGCGCAGCGCCAGCCGCTCGGGCTCCCACTGCGCGCCGAGGACCTGCTTCGACAGCGGCGGCCGGTCGTACGGCGCGTGCGCCTCCTCACCGACCAGGGTGAGCGTGCCGTCGTACCCCTCTCTGCGCAGTGTCTCCACCGCCGCGAGCCCGGCGGCCGAGGCGCCGACGACCAGAATCCGCCTCGCCTGTCCATCAGCCGGATCACCACGCCATTGTGTGTCGGCCATGTCACTCCTCGGTCGTGGGGTCCGACCTCAGCCGCAGGCCGGAACAAGTAGTCGAAGACCCGGTTGTAGACCTGGTTGATCCCAGGCAACCGAACCGGGCTGACGCCCTCCGGCCTTTTCCCTGACTTCAAGCTGACGTGATCGAGGTCACACGGTTGCGGTTTCAGAGGGTGGCGCGGCCTAACCAGTAGCCGAAGCCCCGGCGGGTGTGGATGAGGGCCGGTTCCTCCTGGTTCACCTTGCGCCGAAGGCGGGACACGAGCTTCTCGATCGCGTTCTCGGCACGGACCTCACCCCAGACGTGCCGGCTGATCTGGTTCTTCGAGAAGACCTGTTCCGCGTTGACCAGCAGATGCCGCAGCAGCCGGTACTCGGCGGGGGTCAGATCGAGCGCCCGCTGTCCGCGCCGCGCCTGACAGGCCGCGTCGTCGAGGACCAGGTCGCCGTAGTGCGGCGAGCCGTCCCCGCGCCCCGCGCCCCTGCCGCGCAGCAGTACCTGCACCCGGGCCAGCACCTCGGCGATCCGGAAGGGCTTGGTGACGTAGTCCACCTCGCCCAGGCCGAGATCGGGGATGAGACTGCCCAGGGAGTCGCACTCGGTGAGGAACAGCACGGGCGGTCGCCCGGTGGGCGCGAGCCGGTGTCTGCGGGGGACGCCGCCCAGGTCGGTCGTCATCGCGTCGAGGACCACCAGGTCGAAGCGGTGCTCGGCGAGCTGGGCCGTCAACTCGGCGCCGTCGACCGCGACTTTGACGTGATAGCCCGCCAATTCCAGTGTGGTCGAGAGCAGTTCGGTGATTTCGGGGCCGTCGACGACCACGAGGACATGCTGACCCTGCCCACGCACCGGCGACCGCCGCTCACTCACGTATCCGTACATGGAAAGACCATTCGTGACATGGAAAGACCATTCGTGTAGGGCCGAACTTCACGCGGGAGCGACACCGAGCGACGAGAGGGGCGCGGTCGGAGGTCTCCGAAGGGACGTCCGCCACCGTGGAGTGCGCCGCGGCACTTCTGAGCGGGCTCCAGGGGGCGGCACTTCTGAGTGGTCGGGCCGGGGGTTGTGCGGATTGCCGCGGGCGCTTGGGCGGGGTGCGTGGGTTGCTGTCGAACGGTGCGGCGGGCGGTGCGGGTTGCCACTGAGAGGGTTGGCTGTGTGTGTTGCCGAGCGGCCGACCGGGCGGGGTGCCGCCGGGCGGTCGTCGGGGGCGGGGTGTCGTGCGGCTGAGCTTTTGGTGGCGTCGGGGCGGTGCGGTCGAGCGATCGAGCTGAGGTCGTGCTGCGGTCGCGCTGCAAAACGGTCGACTCGGCGGTGCCCCCCACGCGCAGCCCATCCGTTCGTTCGGTCAGACCGGGGAGCCTCCGTCCCACATCGGACCCGCCGTTGGATCAGGCCGTGTGGGCAGCCCCGGCCGGCTCCCGGGGGGTTTCCTCGTCCTCGATGGCGTAGGAGAGGAAGTCGTCCACCATCCGGTGGAACAGGCCGGCGAGCTGCTGCAGCTCCAGCGGCGACCAGTCCGCCAGAGCCATCTGCATACCCCGCGTACTCGCCTCGCGGATGCGGCGGACCGCCTCCTCGCCTGCCGGGGTGATCTGAATGCGCTGCGCACGACGGTCGTCGGGGTCCGGAACCCGGGTCACGAGACCGGCCTTCTGCAGCTGCTGCACCTGCCGGGTGATGTGGGACGCCTCCACGGCCAGCCGGGCCGCCAGCTCGCCGGGGCGCATGGGCTCGGAGTCGGCGATCTGCCGCAGCAGCGCCGTCGCGGCGCGGTCCAGCGCCACTCCCGCCAGCGCCATCAGCCGATCGTGCTGGCGGATCCCTCTGGCCAGGTAGGTGATGCGGCTCAGGGCGCGCTCGATCTCCATCATGGCGGTCGAGACGGGGACGTCTGCGGGCGGCGGTGTGGGCATGCGTCCAGTCTAGCATCTGATTGCCTGAGTCAAGTAACTTAGAAAACCATTTGCTTGACTCAAGTACTTCGCATATGTTTGCCTGACTCAAGTAAGCCAGTGGCCGACACACAGACCGGGGTCTCCTCGAGCGGAGGCGGCCTCGCCGCGCCGAACCCGTGGGGACGGGGGACGGCGCAGTCCCGGGCCCGGCGGCCGGCTCACTCCCCCGTCCGCCGCCGGGCCCGAGGGCACCGACCCGCGTCACGTCTCCACTGTCCGCCGTCTGATGACGGCCCCCCGATCCGATCGGGTCGCGAACCTCGTGCACCGGCCCCGGCTCGTCCGAGCCAGCAACAAGCAACTGTCGCAGCGTCTTCAGAAAGTGAATCCCTCCATGGCCACCATGAAGTCCGTACAGACCGGACCCGTCAACGCCATCGACATCGTCGAGGTGGAGCGCCCCGTACCCGGTCCCAAGGACATCCTCATGCGCATCCGCGCCTGTGGCATCTGTGGAACCGACACCTTCTTCCTGCACATCGGCGGCGCGCCCTTCGGCCCCGACGGCTCCATGGTCTCCATCCCCCTCGGTCACGAGCCCGCGGGTGAGATCGTCGAGGTCGGCGCCGAGGTCGAGGACCTGAAGGTGGGCGACCGTGTGGTGGTCAACCCCCAGGACGCCCCTTCCGGCATCATCGGCTGCGGCGGCAAGTACGGCGCCCTCACCGAGTACCTCCTCATCGAGAACGCCGAGATCGGCAAGAGCGTCGCCGTGTTCCCCGGGACCGTTCCCTTCGACGTCGCGGCCCTCAACGAGCCCATGGCCGTCGCCCGCCACTGCGTCAACCGGTCCGGGGCCGAGCCGACCGACAAGGTCGTGATCTTCGGCGCCGGTCCGATCGGTCTCGGCGCGGCGATCTGGCTCAAGCTGCGGGGCATCCAGCACGTCACGGTCGCCGACGTCATCCCCGAGCGTCTGGAGACCGCGCTCGCCGTCGGCGCCGACGCCGTCATCAACTCCGCCGAGGAGAACGTGACCGAGCGGCTGACCGAGCTGCACGGCCAGGCCGCGAACGCACTCGGGCAGCCCCGTCCCGACACCGACATCTACATCGACGCGGCCGGTGTCGCCGCCGTCATCAACACCACGGTCGAGTCGGCGAAGTGGGGGGCCAAGCTGGTCATGGTGGCCGTGCAGAAGAAGTCCGACGCGATCGATCTCGGTGGGATGCTCCGCAGTGAGCTGACGCTCATCGCCTCGCAGGGTTATCCCACCGAGATCTTCGAGGTCACTCCCGAACTCGTCGAGCACCACGAGCGCTTCGCCAAGCTCATCAGCCACCGTGTTCCCTTCGGTGACGCCAAGCACGCGTTCGAGCTCGCGCTGACGCCGGGTGCGGCGGAGAAGGTCGTCGTGACCTTCGACGACGAGCGGTAGTCCCGCGGAGCTTGTCGGGCGTCTGCGTGGGTGTGGGTGCGTGGGGGCTGGTCGAGCGGTGCCCGCGCCCCTCGAAGACCGGGGCGCGGGCACTGCTCGAGGAGTCGGGACTCGGACGAACTACTTCCGGCTCCTTCCGATCGACGCGGGAGCCAGCAGCAGGTTGGGGTCGGTGGACGTGGTGTAGGCGGCGCTGAGCACGTAGAGCGTGCCTCGGCGCAGCGCGACGGAGGTCGGGTTCTGCAGGCCGTCGGCGGCGGTGAGTACGGTCGACGAGGTGCCGTCGCGGCGGACGCGTACGACCGTGTCGGGGCCGTTGAGCGCGGCCAGGATCTCGTCGCCGTGGCCGGTGAAGGCGAGGTCGTCGATGCCGGTGAGATCCGACGCCCGGATCCGGACGTGGCCGGACTCGCCGCCCGGGCCGAACGGGATGCGCAGCACGGTGCCCCGGTCGAGGTTGGTCGCCCACAGCGCGTTGTCGTGGATCTTCAGACCGTTGACGCCGAGGAAGCCGGTCGAGGCGAGTTCGGGGGCGGCGGACCAGGTGGCCGGTTCACTGGCGGTGGAACCCTTCGTGGGGACGGTGTAGATCTTCCCCAGTACGGAGTCGGCGATGTAGAGCCTGCCGCGGTGTTCGTCCAGCACCAGTCCGTTGGGCAGACCGTCCGCGGGGAGGGCCGCGATGCGCTGCGGGGTGCCGCCCGGGCGCAGCCGCCACAGGCCGGTCAGGTCGGAAGTACCGGTGGCGTAGAGGAAGTACAGCGTTCCGTCGTGGGCGCGGGCGATGCCGGTGGTCAGGGCGAAGCCGAGGACCGGGGTGTGCACTCCGCCGTCGGCGGGGGCCGGCAGGGTCGCCAGGACGCGGGTCGCGCCCGCCGTGCTGACGGCGGCCACCTGCCGGGCGGCCGCGAAGGTGACGTCAGCTGTACCGTCGGGCTCCAGCGCGATGTTCTCGGGCATCTGCCCCCGTGCCAGGTCGAAGTGCGCGGCGATACGGGGCTTCGCGAGCGGCCCGGTGGAGGCTGCCGCGGGGGACGCGGTGAGGGCGGTCACTGCGGTCATTCCGGCGGCCGTGACCGTGCAGGCGAGTGCGGTCAGTTTCCGTGCGGTCAGTTTCTTTCTCATGCTTCTTTCGCTGTTTCCTTCGCGATGGTTTTCGGGCGCACGGCGGACGGGCCGGCCGCCGCCGTGCTGTGGGTGAGGAGGGTCATGGCGGCCCGGGACGGCGAGTCGGCCTCGGTGGTCGCGACGACGACGTACTGTCCGTGTTCGGTGTGCAGCGTCTGCTGGGTGACGTCCATGGCGCCGACCAGCGGATGCCGCATCGCGTAGACCGCGACGTCGCTGGTCTTGACCCGGTGGTCGGCCCACATCGCCGTGAACTCGGCGCTTTTGAGGGTCAGTTCGCCGACGAGCGAGGCGAGTGCCGGGTCGTCGGGGTACTGCCCGGACGCCAGGCGCAACGTGCCCACGACGGCTCTGGCCTTGGCCGGCCAGTCCGCGTACAGATCGCGCGTGTGACCGTCGAGGAACACCAGCCGGGCCATGTTGGGACGGTCGCCCGGCCGGTTCGGGCCGTCCGGGTCGAGGTGTCCGGCGTACAGCGCGTGCCCGGCGCGGTTCCACGCCAGTACGTCGCTGTACCGGCCCGTGACCACCACGGGCACCTCCGAGAGCACACCCAGGAGTTGGGCGACCGCGGGTGAGACCCGTTCCGGCGCCGGACGGCGCGTCCGGGGCCGGCGCCGGGCTCCGGCGGACAGCTCCCGCAGGTGCCGTCGTTCGGCCTCGCTCAGCCGCAGTGCCTGGGCGATCGCGTCCAGGACGTCCGGGGAGGCCTGGGACTGCCCCTGCTCCAGCCGCGCGTAGTACGACTCGCTCACCCCGGCGAGCCGGGCCAGTTCCTCGCGCCGCAGCCCCGGCACGCGACGGCGTTCGCCGTACGTGACCACGCCGAGGTCCTCGGGCCGCAGCTGCGAGCGGCGCGCCCGCAGGAACTCACCCAGCTGTCGTTTTCCGTCCATGCGCCGAGTATTGAGCTCCCCCGCGAGGGCCGACCACACCCTGATCGGGATACCCGAGGGCTCAGCGCTCGGTGAACGTCACCTCGGCCGTGGCGTGCGCGGCGTCCCTGTGGGTGGCGACGGACAGCGGCGCGGTCGACGCGGGGCGTGCCGCGGGCCAGCAGGTGTTCGCCGGCGAAGACGGGGCTGCGCAGCCGGTAGGAAAGGGAACGGACCTGTCGGGAGGGGGCGTCGTGGCGCACCAGTTCCAGCATCAGGAGGGCCAGGAGCGGGCCGTGCACGACGAGTCCGGGATACCCCTCGACGTCCCGGGCGTACGGCGCGTCGTAGTGGATGCGGTGGGCGTTCGCGGTGAGCGCGCTGAACCGGAACAGCAGGGGCGGGTCGGGGTGCAGGGGACGGTGCCAGTGGCCGTCCGGCCGGGGTGCCGCCGAGGGGTCGAGCGCCGCCCGGGTGTGGGGAGTCGAGGTGCGGCCGGAACGGTGGACGAGGTCCTGTTCCTCGACGAGACAGGTACGGCCGCGCTGGCGGAGTTCGTGGCGCTGGGTCACGAAGAGGAGCTCGCCGCTCCTGCCCCGTTTGGCGGTCACGGCCCCCAGGCTGCTGACGCGCTCGGCGCGCTCGCCGAGGCGCAGTGGCTCCTCGACCGTGCACCGCCCTCCGGCGACCATCCGCTGCCGGTCGGGAACCGGCGGGAGGAAGTGCCCGTGCCGGGGGTGGCCGTCGGCTCCTAGGTCCTGTCGTCAAATTCCCGTCGTCCGCCCGGAGGGCGGGCCCTGCGGCGTCAGGTGCGTGCTCTCGGCGTGCCGGGCACAGGCCCTCG